>NZ_JBFEKM010000070.1:0-20100 GCF_041552635.1 Sulfitobacter sp. | reverse complement strand
GATATGTCGTCCTTTGGCAAAATACGCGTCGAGGGGCGGGATGCGATGGCCTTCATGAACCACATCGGCGGCGGTCAGTACGATGTGCCGGTGGGTAAAATCATCTATACCCAATTCCTGAATGACCGCGCGGGGATCGAGGCGGATGTAACCGTCACGCGCCTCTCGGAAACCGCCTATCTGGTGGTGACCCCCGCCGCGACCCGTCTGGCGGACCAGACATGGATGCGCCGCCACATGGGTGATTCCAACGTGGTGATCACCGATGTCACCGCAGGCGAGGCTGTGCTGGCTGTGATGGGGCCGAATGCCCGCAAGTTGATGCAGGCGGTCAGCTCGAATGATTTCTCGAACGCGGTGAACCCCTTTGGCACTGCCCAAGAGATCGAGCTAGGCATGGGGCTCGTCCGCGTGCACCGTGTCACCTATGTGGGCGAACTGGGTTGGGAAATTTACGTGAGCACCGACATGGCCGCCCACGCTTTCGAGACGCTGATGGCGGCGGGGCAGGATCTCGACCTGAAACTTTGCGGTATGCACATGATGGACAGTGCGCGGATCGAAAAAGGGTTCCGCCATTTCGGCCATGACATCACCAGCGAGGATCACGTTTTGGAAGCGGGGCTTGGCTTTGCCGTCAAAATCAACAAGCCAGCATTCATCGGGCGAGATGCCGTTTTGCGAAAGAAGGACGCAGGACTGATGACGCGCTTGGTTCAGTTCAAGCTGACCGACCCCGAGCCGCTGCTATACCATAACGAACCGATCCTGCGTGACGGACAGATTGTCGGTCACCTTTCATCGGGGGCATACGGGCATCACCTGGGCGCGGCGATTGGCATGGGCTACGTGCCCTGCAAGGGGGAAACGCCCGCACAGATGTTGGCGTCGCAGTACGATATCGACATCGCCGGAACGCGTGTCAGGGCCGAAGTGTCCCTGAAGCCAATGTATGACCCGTCGGCGGAACGTGTGAAAGTTTGATGCTGGCAGTCCGACGGTCCCGCGCGTAAGCAGGGCGCAAGGAGACCCATATGCGCAACCCAGACACCCTATCCGCCGGCCAGCAGACAAAATCCGAAGACACGCCACAGGGGCTGGGTTTTGCGATCGGGGCTTATGTTTTATGGGGGTTTCTGCCGCTGTATATGAAAGCGATGGCGCATATCCCTGCGGCGGAAATCGTCGTGCACCGGATCATCTGGTCCGTGCCCGTGGGCGCGTTGGTTCTGATTGCGTTGGGCCGCACCGCTACCCTTCGGGAGGCTATCCGCTCGCCGCGCATGCTTGGTATGGGGGCCGTCACGGCAGGGCTGATTTCGATCAACTGGGGCATCTATATTTGGGCGGTCAATTCGGGTCACGCGCTGGATGCGTCGTTGGGATATTACATCAATCCGCTGTTCAGCATCTTGTTGGCGTCGGTATTGTTGGGCGAACGTCTGTCAAAACTTCAAATGGCTGCAATTGCATTAGCCGGGGTTGCCGTTGCGATTTTGACGATTGAATCAGGGAAATTCCCTTGGGTCGCACTTAGCCTGACGGTGACCTTTGGCTTGTACGCTTTGGCCAAGAAACGTCTGCCGATTGGCCCGAACCAAGGGTTCTTGCTTGAGGTGTTGATTCTGTTGATCCCGGCCTTGATCTATCTGGGGTACCTTAGCGCCACGGGACAAACGCATTTCTTTCAGGGCACGCCGTTTGACACATGGATGCTGTTTGGTTGCGGGCTGGTCACGGCGGTGCCGTTGATCCTCTACGCAAACGGGGCAAAGCGTTTGCGTTTGTCGACCATCGGCATCCTGCAATATATCGCGCCAACGATGATCTTTCTATGTGCCGTCCTGGTGTTCGATGAACCCTTTGGCACCGCGCGGATGATCGCCTTTCCGATGATCTGGGCCGCGCTGGTGATTTATTCGATCTCGTTGTTCCGGCAGATGCGGCATAAGTAAGGGTCCGTCACAGCCCCCTAGCGCCCTAGGAAAGCGCGTCCTTGAAGGCGAGGAAACTGGGGTCTTTCATGACCCGTGCATTCATGGCATCGCGCAGCGCACCGATGGATTTATGCGGCCGCATGGCGACCTCGAACTTGGCGATCAGACCGTCGTCGCCCAATGTTATCAGATCAACGCCCACCGCATCCAGGTCGCCAATCTTGCACTCGAATTCCAACGCCCAGTCAATGCCATCGCCCATAATGCGGCGGTATTTGAAGTCGCTGAACACTTGCCCCACATGGCCTAACACAGCGGCAACGGGTGCGCGGCCTGTCCACGTCTTGTAGTAGGTCGGCGGCATGAAGGTGACGTTCTCGGCCAGCAAGGGCGCGATCTTGTCGGCCTCGCCTTTGGCGACGACGTCGATCATTCTGGTAATTGTCGGGTGCATCATGCGTCCTTTGCGTCAGGTGGGTTGAAAAACCACCCTACATCTGAGACGGACAGGTATGGAAACAGAATATACCCCGCCGCAAGATCCTTTGGTGGTTTTGCACGAAGACGCCGAAGTGTTGTTGGTCGATAAACCCGCAGGTTTGCTGTCGGTCCCCGGCAAGGGGCCGCATCTGGCGGATTGCCTGATCGCACGGGTGCAGGCGGTGTTTCCGGATGCTTTGTTGGTGCATCGCTTGGACCGTGACACATCCGGCGTGATGATCTTTGCGCTGACGCCCTATGCGCAGCGCCATCTGGGGTTGCAGTTCGAAAAACGCATGACCCGCAAAACCTATGTTGCGCGGGTCTGGGGTGTGCCGACCGAACAGACCGGCACCATTGATTTGCCGCTGATCGTGGATTGGCCGAACCGGCCGCTTCAGATGGTGTGCCACGAAACCGGAAAATCCGCGCAAACGGACTGGCGGCTGCTGAAAGACGAAGGCACGACCGCGCGTGTGCGGCTGTCCCCCAAGACAGGCCGAAGCCATCAGTTGCGGGTGCATATGCTAAGTTTGGGCCACCCGATTTTGGGCGATCCGTTTTATGCGTCAGGGCCTGCCTTGGATTTCCCACGCATGATGCTGCATTCCGAGGAACTGCGGTTCAACCACCCGCAGGGCGGTCATTCGACCAAGGTAAGGTCCAAAGCACCGTTTTGACGGGTCAGGGCTGCCCTATCTTGATCCAACGGCTGGGCAGGATATCGGGGTTGCTAAGCTTGGGATTGCTGAACCAGTTCGCAGGCCCGGCTACCCGCTTGTTCGGGTTTGCGTTCAGCCATGCACCCCACCAACTGAACGATGAATTCGCAATGACGTTGTGCTGACACAGCGACATCAGCCGCATGTCCTCATAGTCGCTGTCGGGTCCGTTGAAATCGACGACCACCTTTTCAAAGGACATTGGCAGGTTGTCTTTGGCCCACTGCGGATCATCCGAGAAAACATAAACCGTCGGTGATGTCAGACCCTGTGTCACGGCAGCCAAGGCCGCATCGTAATATGTCTGATCGCAAATGCCATGCGCGCCAACGGTCAGGTAATCGCCCCTCCGCACATGCAAGGATACGGACGGCCCCGCTGCAATACGTTGGGCCATATCTGCATTTTGTGCCGACATGGGATGGCGCGGCACAAAAGCCGCACGAATATCATCAGCGATATGTGCAAAATAGCGTTCACACTGCCAATAACCATGCAGATAGGTGTTGTCGGGCAGGGTGTCGAACGCGGCGTTATAGCCCAATCCGTTTTCACGATAAATCTTGGGGGACCGGCGAAGCCCACGCCAAGCGTAATAGGCCAATGGGCGTTCATGCTGCGCAGGGGGCATGTTTTCCGGCGTCGCCCAATCCAGATCGAAAACGCGGGTTAGGACCCCGTCGCCCTTGTGAACCGCGCGCCGGGGATCGACCGTGAAATCCACCCCAAGACGTGCTGCCAAGCCACGACCGGCCGCATATTGAAACATTTGATTTCCCAACCGGGCAAGCAGGCGCGTGTAGATCATCGACGTCTTTCAATGTGAGATAGGGTGCGAATATCGCAGCAGGCTGCGAAATGTGAAATCAACGGTCAATCAAGGTCAGGACCGAAAAGGAAAAAGGCCGCCCGATCAAGGCGGCCTTTTGTTGGTGCGTTTGTTATTCGGCGGCCCAACCGGACACGGCCTTGATCTCGGTAAAGTCCTCGATCCCGTAAAGACCACCCTCGCGGCCATTGCCGGACTGTTTCATGCCGCCAAAGGGCGACCCTGCAGCACGGCCTTGGCCGTTCATCTCGACCATGCCTGAGCGCAGCTGACGTGCCAGACGGTTGCGACGCGCGCCATCTTGGCTTTGGACATAGTTGGTCAGGCCATAAACCGTGTCATTGGCGATCTGGACGGCTTGTTCTTCGGTGTCGAACTTCATGATCGACAAAACCGGTCCAAAGATTTCCTCGCGGGCGATGGTCATGTCGGGGGTCACGTCGGCAAAGACGGTCGGTTTGACAAAGAAACCACGGTTCAAGCCATCTGGACGGCCTGTGCCGCCGGCAACCAAACGCGCACCTTCGTCGATGCCCTTTTGGATCAGGTCCTGAATCTTGTTGAACTGGCTTTCGTTGACGACGGGGCCGATGTGGCGGCCTTCTTGGGATGCGGGGCCAACGGTAACTTGCGCTGCGACTTTGCCTGCTTCTTCGACGGCTTTGTCATAGACATCGGACTGAACCAGCATCCGGCTGGGCGCGTTGCACGACTGGCCGGTGTTGTTCATCATGTGCAAAACGCCGCGTTTGACAGCCTTGTCATCCGCATCGTTGAAAATGATGTTTGCGCCTTTGCCACCCAATTCCAGATGCACTTTCTTGAGCGTATCTGCAGCAGCTTTCGAGATCAGCGTGCCCGCGCGGGTTGAGCCGGTAAAGCTGATCATGTCGACATCTTTGTGGCAGGACAGCTGGGTGCCGACGCCGACGCCGTCACCGTTCACAAGGTTGAACACACCCTTTGGAAAGCCGGCCTCGTCCATCATCTCGGCAAAGATCATCGCATCCAGCGGGCTTTCCTCGGATGGTTTGAGGACCATGGTGCAGCCCGCAACGACGGCGGCACCGACCTTGAGCGTGACTTGGTTCATTGGCCAGTTCCAAGGGGTGATCAGCGCGGCAACGCCAACCGCTTCGCGGATGATGCGGTCATTCGGAGCATGATCGCCAAGAGGTTGTTCGAATTTGAACTCTTTCGCGGCCTTGATGAAGTTGCTCAGGTGCCATGTGCCAGCGCCAACCTGCGATGTACGGGCCAGTTCCAGCGGGGCACCCATCTCGGTGCTCATGGCTGTGGCCATTTCTTCCGCGCGAGCTTGATAAATCTCAAGCAGCTTTTCCAGCAGGGCGATACGGTCGGCGGGTGGGGTGGCCATCCAACCGGGCAGCGCGGCCTTGGCGGCTGCAACTGCTGCGTCCGTATCTGCCTGATCGCCAATGGAAATAACCGCACAGGGTTCTTCGGTCGACGGATCGATGACGTTGTAATCGTTCGGCTTTGCGGGGGATACCCATTCGCCATTGATATAGAATTCGCGCTTCTCCAGCATGGAAAACTCCTTTTGTCATGCAGTGGCGAGGGTTGCCCCTGACCAGTTGTGCGTACCATGTCACCACGTCGTCGTACCTGCAAGAGAGGGGGTGAAACGGGCAGCGCAAACACTTACATAAGAAGGGAGATCCAAAATGAAACTGCACATAGGAGTATTTTAAATGTCTTTGCGTATCAACGATACCATCCCCGATATGACCGTCGAAACGGATCAGGGGACGATCAACTTACATGACTGGGTTGGCGACAGTTGGGCGATCTTGTTCTCGCATCCCAAAGATTTCACGCCGGTGTGTACCACTGAATTCGGGGCCGTGGCACAGTTAGCTGATGAATGGGCCAAGCGTGGCACTAAAGTGATGGGTATTTCCGTGGACAGTGCAGAAGAGCACAAGAAATGGAAGACGGACATCGAAGGTTTTGCCAAAGCCAAGGCCGGTTTCCCGATCATCGCTGACGAAGATTTAAAGGTCGCCAAAGCCTTTGATATGCTGCCCGCCGAGGCGTATCTGCCCGATGGCCGTACGCCCAATGACAGCGCAACCGTGCGTGCTGTTTTCATCGTTGGGCCAGACAAAAAGCTGAAGCTGTCGATGACCTACCCGATGTCGGTCGGCCGCAACTTTGCTGAAGTACTGCGGGCGCTGGACGGGTTGCAGATGTCATCGGGCAAGGGTGTTGCAACGCCAGCAAATTGGAATGTGGGCGATGACGTGATCATTCCGACATCGGTTTCCGATGCGGATGCCAAGGCCAAGTTTGGCGAATTTACCACAGTACTGCCCTACCTGCGCACGACCAAAGCGCCAGCCTAAGCCTTTTGCGGGCGCATCCTGACACGGGTGCGATACCACGCGCGGTTCAATTCCCGCATCAGCTTGCCGCTGGTGCGGGTTTTTTGCTGGATGGTGGACCCGCCGATTTGTCCGGCGATTTCGGCGTTGCCGTTGGGCAGCAAGGCATGGACCGGTTGACTGGTGACCCAGTGCATTTGTAGCCATGTATCGATGGGCCGGTCGATCTTCGTTGATCCCGCCAACAGGCGTTCAGCGGCGTTTCGACCCACGACCTGACAGCAACATTGCAGGCCGATCCGTTTGGGCAGGATCAGGCGCATATCGCCGTCTTGCGCGATAACACGGGCGGGGACCTCGCGCATTTTGGGTGGCAGGCGCAGATACATATCTGGCGTCATATGATCGTCGATTAGTGCCAAAGCCCGCGCCATATCGGGCGGGGACACGGCCAAATCATCTTCGACGATCATGGCATAGTCCCACCCTTGATCCACGATCATCTGCCAACATTTACGGTGGCTTTGAAACACACCAATTTCGGCAGGCTTAAGGGCAAAGGGGTAAGACGGGCTGTGCAGATCGCCGTTGAATGTCTCTACATCGGCGATCTGTGCAGGGTTGCGCCCATCCACGGCATCAACCAGTTGCGCATCGGGCAAATCCAGTAGCAGCCGGTCGGCGTTGGGACGCCGTACCGTGCTGCTTGCCATGTGGATGATCAAGGATTTCATGACGCGTGATAGCGCGTTTTAACCGGCGTTCAAAGACCTCAGGGCGTTGTTGCGTTGAAAGTGAACAGCTTTTCACCCGCAATCGTATAGCCATCAATAAGGGTCTTGGCGCGGTCACTGACCAACCACTCCTCAAGCTTTTGGGCAGCATCGGTATTCACATGAGGGTGCTTTTCAACGTTCACGGGCAGGTAGGCATATTGGTTGAACAACACCGGATCGCCTGCAAACAGGATTGCCAGATCGGATTTGTTGGCAAAATTCAACCAGCTGGCACGGTCAGACATGATATACGCGCCAAGACCCGCGGCTGTATTCAGGCTGGCCCCCATGCCCGCACCGACGGCCTTGTACCAATCACCAAAACCGGCAGGGTCCAGATCTGCAGCGGCCCAAAGAGAAAGCTCTTTCTTGTGGGTGCCGCTGTCGTCGCCGCGGCTGACAAACAGTGCCTGAGATGTCTCGATCTGGGCCAGCGCCTCTTTGGCTGTCTCGGCTGTATTGATTGTGGCGGGGTCATTTTGGGGACCAACCAGCACAAAATCATTATACATGATCTCGCGGCGGTGGGTGCCGTAACCACCCGCCACGAATGCCTCTTCGGCCTTTTTCGAATGGACCAGAATCGCGTCAACATCGCCCGCTTCACCCAAGCGCAACGCCTGACCGGTGCCGACGATCAGCAATTGCACATCCAGATCCAGATCCGCTTTGATCGCCGGAAGCAACACTTCCGACAGACCCGAGTTGTTGAACGATGTGGTCACGGCCATTTTCATCGTGTCGGCATTGGCCAACGTGGCGCTAAGGCCGACAAAAAGCGCAGCAAATAGGTTCTTCATTCCAAGATGTCTCCGTTGAGGAAAGATTTTAATTCAGAGGTCTGCGGCGCGTCGAATACAACGGGTGCGGGTGCGGCCTCGTGAATGCTACCCTTAAACAGAAATAGAATATCCGTGGCAAGGCGCCGGGCTTGCCCTAAATCATGTGTTGCCATCACAAGGCGGGTTCCCGCGCGGTGAGCGGCCAAAAGCAACGCTTCGATCTCCTTGACTGACCGCCCGTCCAGATTGGAACAGGGCTCGTCCAGAAACAAAACTTCGGGGGTGCGGATCAGGGCACGGGCAAGGGCCAGCTTTTGTTTTTCACCACCCGACAGACCGGCGGCGGGGCGGTCCAATGCATCGGTCAGCCCGATCCGGCCAGCCCAAGACGTCACGGCGGCGTCCACCTCGCCTTTGGGCACCCTGAGGGTTTCAAGCGGATAGGCAAGGTTCGCCCGAACAGACCTCCGCAGCATGACAGGGTGTTGGAATACGTAGGCCTGTTTGGTGCGCGACACATCACCGGGCGCGGACCATTCGACCATCCCTTCAGACAACCGCTCAAGCCCGTGCAAGGCCTTGAGCAGGGTCGTTTTGCCAGCCCCGTTTGGCCCCAGCACAATCGTGAATCCCGTGGGTCCCAAGGTCAGACTGACCGGTCCCAGCAGGGTCTTGCCGCGTTTCCGGATGCAGACGTTGCGCATCTGGACGGGCAGTACCGAGGTTACCATCTGCCCTCTCTTTCTGTGCGCGATAGGGCGTGGATGATCAGATTTACCCCAAGTGCCAAGGCGATCAACACAAAGCCAAGGCCAAGGGCCAGCGCAAAGTCCCCCTTGCCGGTTTCCAACGCGATGGCCGTCGTCAGAACGCGGGTGGCGTGGTCGATATTGCCCCCCACGATCATGATTGCGCCGACTTCTCCGATGGCGCGGCCGAACCCGGCCAAGGCTGCGGTTAACAAGGCGCGGCGCCCGTCAAGGATCAGGGTCAGAATGCGTTGACGCGGCGTGGTGTTCAGTGAAATCAGCAGGTCATGGTATTCCGCCCAAAGATCCCGCATGGCTTGATGGGTAATGGAGGCGATCAAGGGTGTGATAATAATCACCTGTGCGATGATCATGGCAGATGGCGTAAACAGCAGCCCGAAAACGCCAAAAGGTCCGGACCGTGACAACAGTAGATAGACAATCAGCCCGACAACAACAGGCGGCAAGCCCATCATCGCGTTCAGCACGGCAATCGCTGTGCGACGAAACCGGAAACGCCGGATCGCCAGCCATGTGCCAAAAGGCAGGGCGATGGCGGATGCAATCACCAGCGCTGTCAGGCTAACCTGAAGCGACCGCAATGTGATCTCGATCAGGTCGGGGTCACCGGTGACAACCAGCCAGAATGCAGAAGAAAGGCCTGCCCAGATGTCATTCATCGGGCAGGCCGCGTTGGTAAGAAGTCATAGGTGCCAGTCTTTAGTCGCCCAAACGGACATTGCTGTCAGAGGTCATATCAGCTGACGAGAAACCGGCATTGTTCAGGGCAAAATTCGCCCCGACGGCAATCACGGCCATGGCCAGAACGGCCCCAAGAAAAGCTTTCATTTGGCACCTCGTTGATGTGTTGGCACAGGCATAGCATGGATCATATCGGGCACCATCCTATTCTGCAGGCTGTGACGATGGGGTGGCTTTGCTTTGATCTGCGACGACCTCGTCGGCCCAGATGCTGTGATGTTCGCGAGCCCATTCTAGGTCGACATCGCCTGAACCCATCGCCTCGAACGCGCCTTCCATCCCCAAGGTACCGATGTAGATATGCGCAATAATCACAGCCATCAGCACAAAGCTGACAATGGCATGCCAAAGCTGCGCGTATTGCATTTCTTCCTGCGGGGTCAGGGTGGCGTCGATCGGGCCAAAGCCCAGCAATTGCGGCAAGCCCATATCGTTCAGCTTGGCAAAGGTTGGTCCGAACATTGTGATCTCGAACGGGAACAACAGCGACAGACCAGAGACCGAGATCGACGTGCCCAAGATGATGACCGACCAGAAGATCAGCTTTTGACCCGCGTTGAATTTCTTGGCGGGCGGGTGCCCCTTGCCAAATATACCGCCACCTTTGAGAATCCAGTTGATGTCGGTCCGGTCGGGCAGGTTGTGGGCCACCCACATCACAAAGATCATGACCAGTGCCAACATGAACGCCCACGAGACGTTGTTGTGAATCCATTTTCCGGCAATCGCAAAGGTCGAAAATGCTTCATGACCAAAGGTAGGGATCAACAGCTTGCGGCCTGCAAGTTGGATCAGGCCAGTCAGCCCGAGCAGAATAAACGATCCGGCAAGCAGCCAGTGGCCGAAGCGCTCAACCCACTTGAACCGTTCGATTGTGATGCCCGCACGGCCATGTTCGATCTTGATACGTCCGCGGATAAGGAAGAATATCGCCAATAATAGAAGGGTGCCGCCCAGCAACGCGCCACCATAGGTCAGCAGGGGGCCTTGGCGAAAGCTAAGCCACCACATGCCGCCTTCTTGCATCAGAACCTTGGCTGCGGGGCCACTATTGCTTGCCTTCACCGCGGTGCCTGCATCGGCACGGATTTCGCGCCACAGCGTCGGGTCGGACGCCCCGCCAAGGGTGCCAAGCTGGTCGGATGTCGGGGCACCGGTGCCGGTTTCAGGCAATGGGACTTCGGCACCGAAAGGCACATCCTCGCCGCGCTGACGGGCAAGAATGTCTTCAAGGGTCTGGTTGCCCGGTTCAGTAACGACCGGACTACCCGAGACGTCTTGTGCTGCAGTGATGCCAGCAAAAGATGCGATGAAAAAAAGGGGCAGCAGGATGCGCAAAAACGCCATCGTGACCTCCAACAGGTAAAGTTAAAATGGCCCGCCAGCATATGCCAGCGGGCCAGTGAAGACATGTTATCTAAAAAAGGGCGTTAGCCACCTTTTTGATCGTATGCCGTACCCCAGCCCCATGCGCCGGACCCGAAACCACGGGCGACAACGCGCTCGCGGTAGATGCCGGATACCACGTCGCCGTCACCGGCAAGCAAGGCCTTGGTCGAACACATTTCGGCGCAGATTGGCAGCTTGCCTTCGGCGATCCGGTTGCGGCCGTATTTCTGGAACTCGGCTTCGGAATGGTTTTCCTCTGGGCCACCGGCGCAGAAGGTACATTTGTCCATCTTGCCGCGCGATCCAAAGTTGCCGGCCTGTGGGTACTGTGGCGCGCCGAACGGGCAGGCATAGAAACAGTAGCCGCAGCCGATGCACAGATCCTTGGAGTGCAAAACCACACCGTCGTCGGTCTGGTAGAAGCAATCTACCGGACAAACGGCCATACAAGGCGCGTCTGAACAGTGCATACAAGCGACCGAGATCGACCGCTCACCCGGGGTGCCGTCTTGGATTGTCACAACCTTGCGGCGGTTGATGCCCCAAGGCACTTCGTGTTCGTTTTTACAGGCCGTGACGCATGCGTTGCATTCGATGCAGCGTTCGGCGTCGCAGAGAAACTTTGCTCTTGCCATCTTGTCGGTCTCCTTACGCTGTCCAGATTTTGCAGAGGGTCGATTTCGTCTCTTGCATCTGAGTTACTGAATCATAGCCATATGTTTGTGCAGTGTTGGTGGATTCACCAAGCACATAGGGGTCTGCGCCATCTGGATATCTATCCCGCAGGTCGACCCCTTCCATATGACCACCAAAGTGGAACGGCATGAAGGCCACGCCGCTTTCGACCCGTTCTGTCACCATGGCCATCACTTTGACCTTGCCGCCTTCCGGACCTTCGACCCAGACTTGCGTCCCGTCACGCACACCAAGGTTGTTGGCGTCGCGCGGGTTGATTTCAACGAACATGTCCTGCTGAAGCTCGGCCAACCATGGGTTTGACCGGGTTTCATCGCCGCCACCTTCGTATTCGACCAAACGACCAGAGGTCAGGATGATCGGATAGTCCTCGGAAAAGTCTTTTTCCTGAATGGACTTGTACATGGTGGGCAAGCGCCAGAATTTTTTGTCTTCATAGGTAGGATAGTCTGCCACCAGATCGCGACGGTTGGTATAAAGCGGTTCGCGGTGGATTGGCACTGGGTCAGGGAAGGTCCAGACCACGGCACGCGCCTTGGCGTTACCGAAGGGAGCACAGCCATGCTTGATCGCGACGCGCTGGATACCGCCCGATAGGTCGGTCTTCCAGTTCACGCCACCAGTTTTGGCAGAGTAATCGGACGGCGTTTCACCAGTCTGCGATGTTTCACCAACTTCTTCTTCGGGCTTTTCATCAGACGCAGGGCGGCCTTCGGGATAGCCCGCGACATAGTTGATCACGTTCATCTCGTCATCGGTCAGGTCGCTGTCCCAGCCAAGTTCGCGCAGCATCTGCATTGTGAATTCGGGATAACCGTCCTGAATTTCAGATCCGACGCTGTAGACGCCTTCAGCCAGCAGGTTGTCACCGTCGCGTTCCACACCAAAGCGGGCGCGGAAAGTCAGGCCGCCTTCGGCAACCGGCATCGACATGTCATACAGGTTCGCCGTGCCGGGGTGGTTCATCTCGGGGGTGCCCCAAGCTGGCCATGGCATGCCGTAGAAATCGCCATCGGCTGGTCCGCCATTCGCGCGCAACGTTGTGCGGTCGAATGTGTGCTGGTTCGCCATGTGCATTTTCATACGCTCCGGGCTTTGACCGGTATAGCCGATGGTCCACATGCCGCGGTTGAATTCGCGGGTAATGTCTTCGACCACGGGCTCGTCACCTTCGATCGCGATGTTCTTGAACAGCCGGTCAGAGAAACCGAACTTGTCTGCGAACAGCTTGATGATCGTGTGATCCTCTTTGGACTCGAACAGCGGCTCGACCACTTTGTCACGCCATTGCAGCGACCGGTTGGAGGCGGTTACGGACCCGCGTGTCTCGAACTGTGTACAGGCGGGCAGGAGGTACAGACCATCCTGACGGTCCTGCATAACAGCAGACACGGTGGGGTAGGGATCAACCACGACCATCAGGTCGAGTTTCTCCATCGCTGTGACCATTTCCTTTTGACGGGTCTGAGAGTTGGGCGCGTGGCCCCACAGAACCATCGCACGGGTGTTGTCGGGCTGGTCGATGTTTTCCTTGTCTTCCAGCACGCCGTCGATCCAGCGGCTGACAGGAATACCCGTCAGGTTCATCATGGATGTATCGTCAAAGGACGCATCCGAGAAACGACCCTTGAGCCAGTCCAGATCTTCTTCCCAAACACGTGCCCAGTGGGCCCATGCGCCAGCGCTGAGGCCATAGTAACCCGGCAGCGTATCCGCCAGAACGCCAAGGTCGGTCGCGCCCTGCACGTTGTCGTGGCCGCGGAAGATGTTGGTGCCGCCGCCAGCGGTGCCCATGTTGCCAAGGGCAAGCTGCAAGATGCAATAGGCGCGGGTGTTGTTGTTGCCGTTGCTGTGCTGCGTGCCACCCATGCACCAGATCACGGTGCCGGGACGGTTGTTAGCCATCGTGCGAGCAACGCGCTCAAGCTGCTTTGCAGGTGCACCTGTTACGCGCTCGACCTCTTCGGGATTCCACTTTGCGACTTCGTCTTTGATCTGGTCCATGCCCCAAACGCGGGTACGGATGAACTCCTTGTCCTCCCAGCCATTCTCGAAGATGTGCCAAAGGATGCCCCAAACCAGCGCAACATCCGAACCGGGCCGGAAGCGTACATATTCGTCAGCATGTGCCGCAGTGCGTGTGAAACGCGGGTCGCAGACGATCAGGGGCGCATTGTTTTCCTCTTTCGCCTTCAGCAGGTGCAAAAGGGAAACGGGGTGCGCTTCGGCAGGGTTGCCACCGATGACAAAGATCGCCTTGCTGTTGTGAATATCGTTGTAGCTGTTTGTCATGGCACCGTAGCCCCATGTGTTCGCAACACCGGCAACAGTGGTCGAGTGGCAAATCCGCGCCTGGTGATCGACGTTGTTGGTACCCCAATAGGCAGCGAACTTGCGGAACAGATAGGCCTGTTCGTTGTTGTGCTTGGCAGAACCCAGCCAATAGACCGAATCCGGTCCGCTTTCTTCGCGGATCGTGTTCATCTTGTCGCCGATCTCGTTGATCGCCTGTTCCCAGCTGATGCGAACCCACTGACCGCCTTCTTTTTTCATCGGGTATTTCAGGCGGCGTTCACCGTGGGCGTGTTCGCGCACAGCGGCCCCTTTGGCGCAATGGGCACCAAGGTTGAACGGACTGTCCCATGCGGGTTCCTGCCCGGTCCAGACACCGTTTGATACTTCGGCAATGACCGTACAGCCGACCGAACAGTGGGTGCAAACGGATTTGACCGTTTCGACCGCGCCATTCACGGCCGAGGCAGCAGAGGCCTGTGTGACGGATCCGGCGGTCGCGGCGATTGCAGCCAGACCCCCAATTGCCAGACCTGATCCGCGCAGGAATGCACGACGGTCGACGGATTTTTCGGCGATATCAGACAGCATGCCGGCCCGTTGGGGCCGTCGTGCCAATCCGTTTGTCTTTTTCCGAAGCATAGTATCCTCCCTTGGATGCCCGCGTGACCGATGAACCGATGTTCAGGCCGGGGCTGATTGTTCCCACCATCGCGTTTATGCGGCGGCGGTGGTTAAAGCTTAAAAGCGGGTGCTGTCCAGATAGGCGCGGGTGTGCGCGGTATCTTGCATCGTGTCAGATTGCAGATCGACAGGCTGTGCCTGCGCTGCCGTACCGCTTGCGGTGACGGCCACGACGGCAGCCGGTGCTGCGGTGCCTGCCAGCTTAAGGAAATTGCGGCGGCTGGTGCCTTTAGTGTCCTGGGTCATGGGTTTTTAGCCCCTTTCCTTGGTTGCGCGGGCGAACCCGCTGTGGTGTCGCGGGGCTAGCCCGCCGTCATACGAAATGCTTCTTTTTCGATGTCCATAAAGACGTGGCCAACGTCGGCCACCCCTGCATAGAGCACTGAATTTTTCGCCCCTTTGAGATCGGCAAAGAAGTGCCCCGCCCAAGGTGCGATATGTTTGTTAAAAAACGATCTTTGCGCTGCATCTGACGCAGGAGCGCCGAAACGCCCGACGATCATGCCGCCCATCATTTCCATCAAGGATGCGATGTTGTCCTCTGGTTCAAATACGTTTTCCGCACGGCTGATACGCTGCGCCGACATGTCGGTGCGCAAGGCGGCCAGTGGTTTTTCGTTCAGAAAGCCAGTCAGGTAATAGCTGGCGTAGGGCAGCAATTCACCCCGACCAAGGCCAATGAACAGCGCATTGAATTCGGTCTGGACCTTCTTGGGTGTCATCGCCTTGGCGACACGGGCGAGCCCGTTAATGGCCTTACCCAGATCGCTGTCATCGCCCGACAGCTCAGCGGTTTGGTCCAGCAACATCTGGTCGGCCGGACGTGCCAGCATTACGCCAAGATAGTTGTACAAATCGGCCCGAAGACGGTCTTCGGCTGATACTTGTGGGGCTTGCGCAGTGGCGGTCATGTGCTGTGTTCCTCAAAGCGGAAGGCCATGCGGCGTGGCATCAGAACCGGCGCAACATCTGCATCCGAATCCGCCGCGTCGTCGGCATCAGTTTGCGATGCGGGGTCGCACGGGGCTTCGGCCAAGGCAAGCGCTTGTGGTTCCTCGACTAAAACGGGGTCTTCATCCTGTTCAGGCTCTTGCTTGGTCTGGGCCAACGCCTTTTTCGCGACGTCTTCGATGTGGCGGCGCAGACCTTTGCCAACCTCATAGCTGGTCGTGAAATCGGTCACAGCCGAGGCTTGGGTATAGTCATCGGCATAATCCACCAGATCATCAAGACATGCTAGAACCGGATTGGACACCCACAGCTTGCGCAAGGCGCGGCGGCGCAGGTGTTCGGGGATCGCACGAGACATGAAGGCGGTAAAATCATCGCCTGCTTTCAACGTGTCAGGGTCGGGCAGGTCAAATTCGATCAGCAGTTCGGCATCGGTTTTCTCTGCCAGAACGGCCTGTTCTTCGGCCTCGATCTGCGCTTGCGCGGCGCGCAGCTCAGTTTCTTCTTCGGCGCGCACCGCAGCGCGACGGCGGTCCCAGAAAGAGGTGTGACGCGTCATTGGCCCTGCTCCGATCCGGCGCGGCGCGGCGCACGATACACATCGGTCGTCTGGGCAATCCGCGAATCTCCGATGCCGTCTTGCTTGTGCTCACGGTGTTTGTCGCGGCGACGCTTGATAAACGCCTCTTCTTCGTGGTGTTCGTCGACATAGGATGCGATCCACGCATGGACCTGTGGGGTCATCATGACCTTTTCCACGATGTCTTCGCCATTGTCGCTGTAATCCTGCGCCTCGTAGGGGGACGCGGTGACCATAACGACCTCAAGCGGTTTGGTCGTGTCATTGGTTTCACGGCAAATCACATAAACACAAGCAACATTGGCCGCCAGCCCGTGGACATACGCCTCGGTGTCCGAACGGTAAATCGTCAGGGGTACGGTGGTGACATGGTAATCAGACACGTCGCCGTCAGTGCGCAACAGCTTCCAATCAGCCGGGGCGGCACCGGGCAGGATACAAACGGCACGCCACGCAAATTTTGCCCATTTCGTAACCCCGGGGGATTTCCGAAGCACCACACCTACGGGCATGGATTGCGCTGATTTGGGCAGTGCGTTCACGTATATTCCTGTGTTATTTTCGGGTTGCTTGCTTGCATACTGCCGTATTCCGGCGTCACTTCAAAGTGGATTTTTGCGCGCGTGACAAAGCTGTGAGGTATTCTGCGGTGCAGCATGAGCCGTGCTGCATCTGAAACCGCAGCATTATATGATGAAATTAGCGTTGCGGTTGTTTTTGCTTGGAAATTTATTTTCTTTAGGGCTTCAGGATTCTCTGGTGTGCATTGATGAATTTGGGGTTTGCGGCTGCCGTTGAACATCTTTAGCTTACCCTTAAATACTGGCGGGCCCTTTGCTGGGAATGTTCCTGTCAGGGGGGAGACTATGGAAAAAACACTTTTGCTTTGTGACTGCCTGGGCAGTCAGGCCGTTGACGCGGATGGGCTGTCAAAAGCGACCGGGTTGAGCTGTTCCAAGGTGCATCGCAGTCTGTGTACCGATCAGATTAACATCGCCGCCGAGGCGATCAAAGCCGGTGATGTGACCATCGCATGCCAGCAAGAAAGCCGCCGATTCGAGGGTCTGGCAGAAGAGCTTGGGGCGGATACACCCGGTTTCGTCGATATTCGCGACCGCGCTGGCTGGCACGGCGGCACGGCCGATGCGACCCCGAAAATGGCGGCTTTGGTGGCAGAGGCGCATCTGCCTGCACCCGCGCCGCGCGTTCTTGATGTCGTCTCCGAAGGAACCTGTCTGGTGTTTGGCCCAGCGGACCTCGCGCTTGAGGTGGCAGGCAAGCTGGCTGATACGCTGGCAGTGACGGTTCTGTTGGCCGGTGGGTCCGAGGTGGCAATTGACCCAAGGTTCGATGTGGTGCGCGGCAAGATCCGAAAGGCTGCAGGGGCGCTTGGCAACTTCAATCTGACGCTCGACGCGCTTGAGGTGATGATCCCTGGTGGGCGCGGTACGCCCGAGTTTACGGCCCCACGAGACGGCGCATTGTCGCAATGCGATATTATTCTGGACTTAAGCGGCGACACTTCCCTGTTTCCCGCCCCGCACAAGCGCGACGGCTATCTGCGCGCCGATCCGGGCAGCCAGCCCGCCGTTGCCGAAGCGCTGCAAG
Source organism: Sulfitobacter sp. (assembly GCF_041552635.1). Classification (GTDB taxonomy): domain Bacteria; phylum Pseudomonadota; class Alphaproteobacteria; order Rhodobacterales; family Rhodobacteraceae; genus Sulfitobacter. The sequence goes on along the minus strand of NZ_JBFEKM010000070.1, from coordinate 2,515 downwards.
AGGCGGTGCAGATGGTCGGCACCTTTGAAAAGCCGCTTTATGTGCGCCTGACAGAAAGCCTTTGCGCGCATTCGCGGGCCGAACAAGCGGCCTGTTCCAACTGTCTTGACCTGTGCCCGACGGGGGCGATCACGTCGGCGGGGGAACATGTCGCGATTGATCCGCTTATTTGCGCAGGCTGCGGCAGCTGTTCCGCCGTGTGCCCGTCGGGTGCGATCACCTATGATGCGCCGCCGGTCGACACGCTGTTTCGCAGGCTGTCCACCCTTGCCAGCACATACCGCAAGGCAGGCGGCGTGGCCCCGCGTTTGCTGGTCCATGATCAGGACCACGGTACCGAAATGATCAGCCTTTTCGCGCGCTATGGCGCGGGCCTGCCTGTCGACGTGATCCCCTTGGCCGTCGATGCACTGGCGGGGTTCGGCCATGCGGAAATGCTGGCAGCGCTTGGTTGTGGTTTCACTGCTGTTGATGTCTTGCTGTCGCCCAAAACGGAAAGCGATGTGATCGAGGCGCAAGCCGACATCGCCCGCGCGATCAGCGGCAGTGACGCGATCCGTTTGCTGGATCTGTCAGACCCCGATGCGCTGGAAGGCGCGTTGATGCCGGGCACGCTTCAGCCCGCGCACGAGACATTTTTACCCTTAGGAACGCGTCGCCAGATTGCGCGCCTTGCTGGAAAGACGTTGCAGCCTGATGCGCAACTGATCGACCTGCCCGCCGCCGCACCCTATGGCGCGGTGCTGGTGGATACGGATGCCTGCACGCTGTGCTTGTCATGTGTGTCGCTGTGCCCGTCGGGCGCTTTGGGGGATAATCCCGACCTGCCGCAACTGCGCTTTCAGGAAGACGCTTGCCTGCAATGCGGCCTGTGCGCCAATATCTGCCCCGAACAGGCGATCACGCTGAAGCCGCAGATGAACCTGATGGATGCGGCCTTTACCCAAGTAGTCCTCCACGAGGAAGAACCGTTCGCCTGCATTGAATGTGGCAATCTGTTCGGGGTGAAATCCACCGTCGAAAAGATCACCGAAAAGCTGGCTGGTAAACATGCGATGTTTGCGTCGTCCGAAGCAGCGAAGATGATCCAGATGTGTGATAACTGCCGTGTAAATGCGCAGTATCACGCGCAAAACAACCCCCTTGCCGGCAAGGAACGCCCTCGCGTGCGGACCTCGGAAGACTATTTCAGCAAGCGTAAAGATCACTAGGCGCTTTGCAAAACCCCCAAATATCAGGAGAACATCATGAGCGATGATTTCAACATGTCGATGCGCAAATTTCTCAAGCAGGTCGGTGTCACCTCGCAACAGGCCATCGAAAAAGCGATGCGTGAGGGCGGCGATACGGCTGGCCAGACCTTTCAGGCCAAGATGGTGCTGACCATCGACGGGCTGGATGTCGAACATATCGTGACCGGCGAAATCCAAGGGCAGTCAGAAGCGTGAGCGTGACCCGCGATGCCGTTCTGGCCTGCCTCAAGACCCTGAAAGACCCGGTTTCCGGCAAGGACATTGTCGAATTGGGCCTTGTCAAAGCGCTGACCGTTGACGAAGGCGCAGTGCGTTTCGTGCTGGAGGTCAATCCGGCGCACGCCGACGCCTATTCCAAGCTGCGCGACGAAGCAGATGCTGCGGTCAAGGCGCTCGACGGGGTCAAATCGGTGTCCGCTGTGTTGACCGCGCACTCCAAGCAAGCCGCCCCGCCTGATCTGAAAATGGGCCGTAAAGCCGAACCTGCGGGCCCCGAAAAAATCCCCGGTGTGGCCCGTATCTTGGCCATTGCGTCGGGCAAGGGCGGCGTGGGGAAATCCACTGTCGCGGCCAATCTGGCCTGTGCGCTGGCCGCTGAAGGTCGGCGTGTGGGGATGCTGGATGCCGACGTCTACGGCCCCTCGCAGCCGCGGATGTTGGGTGTGTCAGGGCGGCCCGCGTCGCCTGACGGCAAGACGATCCTGCCGATGCGCAACTTTGGCGTGACGATGATGTCGATCGGGCTGATGACCAATGATGATCAGGCGGTTGTCTGGCGTGGGCCGATGCTGATGGGCGCGTTGCAGCAAATGATGATGCAGGTGCAGTGGGGCGCGCTGGATGTGCTGATCGTTGATCTGCCCCCCGGCACCGGTGACGTCCAGATGACGCTGGCGCAAAAGGCCCATGTCGATGGCGCGATCATTGTGTCCACCCCCCAAGACGTCGCCTTGATGGACGCCCGTAAGGGGATCGACATGTTCAACCAGTTGAAAACCCCCATCATCGGCATGATCGAAAACATGAGCACGCATATCTGTTCTAACTGTGGTCACGAGGAACATGTCTTCGGTCACGGTGGCGTCGCTGCAGAGGCGGCAAAGCTGGGCGTGCCCTTGCTAGCCGAAATTCCGCTGCATCTGGACATTCGCGTGGCAGCTGATGGCGGCGCGCCCATCGTGGTGTCCAAGCCCGACAGCCCACAGGCCGAAGCATTCCGGACTGTCGCCAAAGCGCTGATCGCAGGCGGCCACGCGTGACCG
>NZ_JBFEKM010000069.1:0-20183 GCF_041552635.1 Sulfitobacter sp. | reverse complement strand
CTGGCCTGTCGTGGCGAAGGCATCCGGTCGGTCGACGACATCAAAGGCACCAAGATTGCGCATACCGGATCGTCCGGTGACGTGCTTGCCGCACTTGGTGGAAACATGGTGAACATGCCGATTTATGATGTATATCAGGCCATGGAAACCGGTCTTGTGGATTGCTCGGTGACCTATGCGTATTACGCCGTCGCCTCGAAGCTAAGCGAAGAAATCGACACGATGACCGAGCTGCGGTATTCGACGATTACCAGCTTGGGCACCGTCATGAACCGCGACAGCTTTGATCGGCTAACGCCAGAACAACAAGAAGCGATCCTTGGCATCGGGCCGGACATGATGAACTTCTATGGCGAAAAGCTGGAAGAAGCGGACTTGAAAGCTCTCGAAGTGCTTTCTTCGGGGGATGATCCCGTTGAATTCGTCAAGCTTTCGGATGAAGGCTATGATGCAATGGACGTGGCAGGCGTGCCGATGTTCGACAACTGGTATGCCGACACTGACGCCGTTGGAACCGATGGCAAGGCGCTTTTGGCCGAACTCTATGCGTTGATGGACAAGTGGACTGTGGTCATGGAGACCGATGGTCTGCCTTGGCACAAGAAGTGATCGGTCGAACCGACACTTGAAGACTGCCCTGCCTCTTTTGGGGCGGGGCAGCGCCTATCCAATATCCACTGGAGAACATCATGTTGAAACGTCTTGAGTTTACGCTCGATACGCTTGCAGCGGTGGCCGTGGTGCTGCTTTGCCTGCTTATTACAGCCAACATTATCGCCCGTGAATTCTTGATGGTCGGAATCCCCGACAGCATGATCATGGTCCGCGAATTGATGGTGCCTGCAATCCTGTTTCCATTGGCCGCCGCCACTGCGAAACGCGCCCATGTCGCTGTCGAATTCATCGCCAACCTATTTCCGGACGCGTTGAATCGATGGATTGCTGTGCTGGCCGTTGTGATTGGCCTGACCATCGTGACGATCCTTCTGGCTGCCGGTTGGTTCGAGCTTGCCAAAAATTTCGCCAGTGGGGCCCACTACGGCGGAGAGCTCCTGCTTCCAAAATGGCCAAGCCGCGCCCTGTTCGTATTGGCAATTGGGGCATTCTGGCTGCGATTGATCCATGTGTTCTGGGTCGATCTCAAAGCCGCAGTGACGGGTACGCCGGCACCGGCAGAACTTTAAGGGAAAACCACTATGGATCCGGCAACCATCGGCTATATCGCGTCTGCGATTGTCATTCTCCTTTTGGCGATACGAATTCCGATTGCCTATGCTATTGGCGGCGTCGCCGTCGTAGCCATCTTTATCGTTTTCGCAACGCGCACCGGCACGTTCATGCCCGAACGCGCATTGTGGACCACATTATCGCTCGCATTTTCGTCGAGTTTCGACCTTGTCCACAGCTATGATCTGTCGATGATCCCTTTGTTCATCGCACTTGGTCACGTCGCCTATAAGGCCGGCATCACAACCGAGATTTACGAGGCCGCGCGGGTCTGGCTGGTGCGCTTGCCTGGCGGGGTCGCGATTGCGTCTGTCGCGGGCTGTGGCGGATTTTCAGCGATCTCCGGATCGTCCATTGCCTGCGCATCGACCATGGGGCGGATCTGCACACCCGAGATGCTCAAGCTGAACTATGATCCGCGTCTTGCAACGGCATCCGTTGCCGCAGGCGGTACGCTCGGATCGCTGATCCCGCCGTCTGTCTTGTTCATCATCTACGGCATCTTTACAGAAAGCTCGATCAGCGAATTGTTCATGGCGGGTTTCTTGCCCGGCGTGTTGTCGATGCTTGGCTATGCTTTGGTTATTGTGCTGTGGGTGCGCCGCTCTCCCGAGATCGCGCCTGTGCCCGACAAGACTTTTTCGATGAAGGAAAAGGTGCAAGCCGCAATCAGGTCATGGCCAGCCGTGTTCCTGTTCACGGTTGTCATTGGCGGCATCTATGGCGGTGTGTTTACCGCAACCGAAGCGGCTGCCCTGTCGTTGCTGTTTGCCGTGCTGCTTGGTTTCATGCGTGGTTTTATCAAACTGAATGACATCATCCCGATGCTGCGCGACACGATGGCCACGACTGGCGCGATCTTTTTTATCGCCGCCTGTGCCAAGATTTTCGTATCCCTGATTGCGTTGACCGGATTGTCCAATAGTCTTGTGTCGGCTTTGGGGAATGCAAATATCGGGCCTTGGATGTTTATCGCGCTCGTTTGCGTGATCTATCTGGTGCTGGGGATGTTCCTTGATCCGGTCGGGATCATGGTGCTGACACTGCCTTTGATGATCCCGATGGTTGAAAGCTACGACATGAACCTGATCTGGTTCGGGGTGGTGATCGTCAAACTTCTCGAGATCGGGTTGATCACGCCGCCGGTCGGGCTGAACGTTTTCGTGCTGGCCAGTGTGCTAGAGGAAAAGGTCGAGATTGGCCAGATCTTTGCAGGGTTATGGCGCTTTCTGGCGATTGATATCGTCGTTCTGGCGCTTTTGGTGATGATCCCGGCCATCTCACTTATTCTTCCTATGTCGATGAATTGAGGACTGCATGATGCATTTTGATCCCCCCAAAGTTGAAAATGAGCAGATCCTGAATTTCGGCATCGCCCTGCGTGATAACGCGGCCAAGCATGGCTCCAAGACAGCGTTGATTGTCGGGGAACAGACCGTCACATGGGCCGAATTCGGGGCCATGGTGGCGCAGGTCACCGGACAGCTAAAGGCCCAAGGCATAGGGCAGGGCAATACCGTCGCGTCCCTGTCTGAAAATTCGGTCGAACATGTGGTGCTTTATTGTGCTGTGGTGGCCAGTGGTGCGTGTATCGTACCGCTGCCGTTTTCTGCAACGCCTGCGGCGCTGGCGTTGATGATGTCGGATAGCAATGCGGAGTTTCTTTTTGCATCATCTGCACAGGCAGATACCGCGCGTGGTCTGGCGGTAAAACATGTTGTCGATCTGGATGAATTGATGACGTGGGCGGCAGATGCTGCCCCGGCAGGGCCAGCCGGGGTAAAGCCCGATGATCTGTTCAATATCATCTATTCGTCCGGCACAACCGGGACGCCCAAGGGGATTGTCCACGATCATCGCTTTCGGTCGCGCCAGTTGCAAAGAATTACCAACTTCGGCCTGACCGAAGCTGACCGTCTGGTGATATCTACGCCAATCTATTCCAATACGACCCTTTTCGGTATGCTGCCCACGCTGGCTTTGGGGGCAACATTGATTGTGATGCCAAAGTTTAACGCCGCAGCGTTCGTGAAACTAAGTGCCGATTTGAAACCGACCCATGCAGTTCTGGTGCCGGTACAGTTCATGCGCCTGATGGCAGAGCCGACATTCGACGATCATGATCTGACAAGCTATCGCTGCAAATTCTCGACGTCGGCCCCGTTGCCGGGCACGTTGATCGGACAGGTGATGGCTCGTTGGCCCGGCAATCTGATCGAGGTTTACGGAATGACCGAGGGCGGCATTTCCACCGCGCTCAATTGCGAAGCCTTCCCTGAAAAGTGGGACACCGTCGGCCGCCCAGGCGAGGGCGTCGACATGCGGGTGATCGACGACCAAGGGAAACAACTACCCCACGGTGCCTTTGGCGAACTGGTGGGCCGATCCGCCTCGATGATGCAAAGCTATCACAATGCGCCCGAGAAAACCCAAGAACTGCTGTGGACTGATACGAACGGCAATCATTTCATTCGGTCGGGTGACATGGGGCGCATTGACGAAGACGGGTTTGTGCATCTTATGGACCGCAAGAAAGACATGATCATTTCGGGCGGTTTCAACATCTACGCCGCCGATCTAGAGGCCGTCTTGCGCCAGCATCCGGATGTAGATGATGCAGCGGTCATCGCCGTTCCCAGCGATTCATGGGGTGAAACCCCACTTGGCTTTGTAGTGCTGCGCAAGGGGGCAACAACGGATGCCAAAGGCGTGCTTGAGGCCGCCAATGCAAAGTTGGGCAAGACACAACGCTTGTCCGACATTCTTCTGCTCGGCGATCTGCCGCGCAGCGATATCGGCAAGATCTTGAAAAAAGATTTGCGCGCACCCTACTGGCCTAGCTGAAAGGGCCGTTCGGAATGACGGGGGGTGTCGTGATCTGAAAGGGTGTGCCGCAAACCTTGTGACGACCGCTATGCTTTGACGCGCCCCGGTTTAGGTGGCGCGGTGTGATTGCCCAAGCGAATACGGTCGACTTTCAAATAATCCCTGACGGTCAATCTTGGCTGATGGGGCTGGTTTTCGGCATTAGCAAACCCTGCTAGACTGGGATTCTGGAACCCGGTGCAATTGTCGGTGCGGCAGCGTTAAGTTTTTCCATCGCGAACCCTGCAGCGTTTTTATAGCGCGCCATAAAGGCGTCCCGTTCCGCAGCCGGAACCACGTCATCAATGTTGTCAAAAGTTCCGCCACAAATGTCGTTTACCATATTCAGCAACCCGAAAGGGCCCGCACCACGGTTGCGCAAAATGAGCTCGGAGACAGGTGCGCAAAGAGCATCGTCATAGGCCTTGAGAGCCGCCGCTGTCGCGCCATGGTCCAGCATCATAGCCCCGATGGTGCGTGCGTCGATAATTGCCTGACTGGCACCGTTTGACCCAGTCGGATACATCGCGTGCGCGGCATCGCCCATCAACGCGACAGGCCCGTCCACCCAAGTCGACACAGGGTCGCGGTCAATCATCGGGTTCTCATAGGCGACTTCTGCGCCGTTCAAAAGGGCCGGGACGTCAAGCCAATCATAGGTCCAGCCCTCGAAATAATGGATGAAATCTGAAACTTTCGCGGGCTTGTACCAGCCGCTTTTGCGGTCTTCGGTTTCATCGAACGTAACTTCTGCAATCCAGTTTATGTCGGCATAGCCATCGGCGTCGGGGGCGGAAATCGGATAGATGACCATGCGCTGGCGATGGGTGCCAAGACCGATGAAAGATGATCCGGTACGGATCGGCTTGGCCCGCGTTGTCCCCCGCCACATCAGCGCGCCCCCCCAATGGATCGGCGGCTGGTCAGGATGCATCTGCGCACGGACCGTGGAATGGATGCCATCTGCACCAATCAGCAGCGTGCCGGTTTCCGTGGTTTCGGACCCATCAGTACGGCTGACAAACGCGCTGACACTGCCGTCATCGTTCTTGCGATAACCCGTAACCTTTGCGCCCAATTGCACAGCCCCGGCACCCGCGCGTTCAATCAGCTTGTCATGCAGCATCATATGCAACTTGCCGCGATGCGCTGCGTATTGCGGCCAGTTATAGCCGGCTTCGGTACCGCGTGGTTCTGCGTAAATCTCTTGGCCCTGTTGGCCTACCAACGCCCATTCCCGTGCAGGCAGACCGACCGCGTCTAGATCATCGGCAGTGATGCCAAGATCGAATAACTCGCGGATTGCATTGGGTTGGATATTGATGCCGACCCCTAGCGGCTTCAGTTCACGCACGGATTCGAACACGGTGCTGCGCACGCCGATCTGGTCAAGGGTCAGGGCAAGCGCCAGACCGCCAATGCCACCACCGGCAATCAGGACATGAGGTTGTGACATTATGCGTACCGTTAGTTGTTCAAAGTTGAGACGTGTTAGCAGATCAGCGCGTTGGGTCAAACATGGCAAATTTTCAATGCGCGACAGCTTTGCTGGCAAGGGCGATGAATGCGGTACGCTCGGTTAAGGTCAGCTGCGCAAGAATATCGGCTTGAAGGGTTGCAACAATAGGGGCCACGACTGCAAGCATTTCTGTACCTTCTTCGGTCAAAGTGACCTGCCGCGCGCGCCGGTCGTCTTGGTTGACCTTGCGCAGGACCCAGCCTTTTCGTTCAAGCCGGTCTACAACGCCGCCGATGGTGGCCCTGTCGTAAGCGATCTCTTGGGCCAACGTTGCCTGATCAATACCGGGCTTTTCGTGCAAAACCGTCAGTGCCGCAAATTGGACAGAGGTTATATCAATCCCTGCGGCCTTCATCCGTTCTGCAAAAACGGAGGTCGAAATTTGATGCAACCGTCGGATCAAGTGCCCCGGCATCGTGTCTAAAGTCATTACTCGCCTCTTTTAATAAGTAGACTTACCATATTGACAGGTGAAGGTGAAGTGCCCTACTTATAATAAGTATACATATTAAAATGAAGGACGATCAGATGCAGTATCACTTGAACGGTTTCAAATCTGGCAGTCCTCATATCGCTGCCCCCTCTGGACAACCGCATGTCAAAGAACTGCCGCGTCAGGTGGATGTCCTGATCGTCGGCTGTGGCCCAGCGGGTCTGACGCTTGCGGCGCAACTGGCGGCCTTCGCGGATATCTCGACCTGCATCGTCGACCAGAAATCGGGGCCGCTGCAAATGGGTCAGGCGGACGGTATCGCATGCCGGTCGGTCGAGATGTTCGAGGCTTTTGGTTTTGCCGAACGCGTTTTGCGCGAATCCTATTGGGTGAACGAGACGACATTTTGGAAACCTGACGCCGACCAGCCTGCCCATATCGCACGCAGTGGCCGGATCGAAGACACAGAAGCAGGCCTGTCCGAGATGCCCCATGTCATCCTAAGTCAGGCACGTGTACATGATTTCTATCTGGATGTGATGCGCAACGGGCCTGGCCGGCTTGAACCGCACTATGACCGCCAGTTCCTAAGCCTATCCCGAGACGATACCGCCGAATACCCTCTGACGGTGACGGTGTCCCATGCGCCTGATGGCCTGCCTGCACAGGCTGAAACCATTCAGGCGCGCTATGTCATCGGCTGTGACGGTGCGCGCAGCGGTGTGCGCCGCGCCATCGGGCGTGAGCTGGTTGGGGACGCTGCCAATCAGGCGTGGGGGGTCATGGACGTTTTGATGGAAACGGATTTTCCGGACATTCGCCTGAAATCTGTGATCCATTCTGCCTCGGAAGGGTCAGTGCTGATTATCCCCCGCGAGGGCGGGTATCTGGTGCGGCTTTATATCGAATTGGACAAACTGAACCCTGACGAGCGGGTATCGCATAAGAATATCACCCAAGATCAGCTGATCGCAGCAGCAGGACGGATCATGGCCCCTTATACGCTGGACGTGAAAGAGGTCGTTTGGTGGTCTGTTTACGAGATAGGCCAACGCTTGTGCGACCGGTTTGATGATGCGAAGGACGGCTCTGATCCGCGGGTGTTTATTGCCGGGGACGCGGGCCATACCCACAGCCCCAAAGCAGGACAGGGGATGAATGTATCGATGGGCGATGCGTTTAATCTGGGGTGGAAGCTGGCAGCGGTGTTGCGCGGCCAAAGCGCGCCCACAATTCTGCATAGCTATTCAACCGAGCGGCAGGCAATCGCACAAGAGCTGATTGATTTTGATCGCGCCTTTGCCAAGATGTTCAGTGCGCGCCCACGAACCGGCGACAACGTGGGGGACGACACCGTCGACCCCAAGGAATTCCAACGGTATTTCCAAAAGCAGGGGCGTTTTACTGCAGGCACCTCTGTCCATTATGTGCCGTCTATTCTGGTGGGCGAGGCGACATATCAAGATCTGGCAAAAGGTTATGTTGTCGGGATGCGCTTCCATTCTGCCCCCGTCATCCGGGTTGCGGATGCCAAGCCAGTGCAACTGGGGCATATGCTAAAGGCCGATGGGCGCTGGCGCATTCTGGCCTTTGCCGGGCAAAATGGGAATCTGGACGCGCTTTGTGACTATCTTGGTTCCGAAACCTCACCAATTGCCCAAGTTACACCAGAGGGCGCAGATATTGATTCTCTGATTGATCTGAGGGCGATATTCCAACAGCCCCACCGCGTGCTTGATCTAGGTCAGCTGCCGACGCTTTTGCTACCCAAAAAGGGGCGCTATGGTTTGAGAGATTATGAAAAGGTCTTTTGTGCCGATCCCGATGCGGACATTTTCGAAATGCGAGCAATTGATCGCAGTCACGGTTGTCTGGTGATTGTGCGCCCCGATCAATATGTCACGCAGGTATTGCCGCTGACAGCGCACAGGAAACTTACGCAGGTATTTGAAAATATCCTTGTCCCGGCAAAATGATTGCGCGGTGCACGCCCTGCGGTGCGAATCCCTTCTGTTCGCACAAGCGGGGTGCTCTTGTGAGCCGCGCTAATGAATCTAAGCTTGGTTAGAAACCTGTATTAGATCTTTTATTGCGCGCGCGCGCCTGCTCAAGCTGAGCAGTGGCAGGAACACTTTTCAGGTGTGATCAGGTCGGTTTCTGCGCGTAATTCGGCATGGTAGCGATCCCCAGGTTATTGCGGCAAGGACGGTATTGCCAAGATGGTGGACTTCAAAAAAACACGTGAAAACAATAGGCTAAAATTTCTGATGAAAGTTTTCCGCCAGCATTCGATAGGGGTCCGCAGGCACATTTCTGGTTTTACGTGCCTGTTTCCATCCAAACCTCTTTCGAGGACTCCCTCGCATGGAGCTTTGTAAACCGGATGCTCGCTAAACTACTTATTTGGTAAATTGAGTTAAATCGAAGGCATCGATTAACGGATTCAAAAGTAGTTTCTCGGACAAAGGTCCCATCGGCCTACTGCCCAAAGAAGCGAACAAGGGATCTCGTTCCATGACAGCGATCATTCAAACACATATAGCAAGACCGACCTTTGCCGGCTCTGCTGAAGATCTGGATGATCTTTTCGAAGGTCTTTCTGAAGTCTTCCTCGGTCTTGAGGCGGTGCAGCAATTTAGAAAAGCAACTCAGTTACAGCAGGGTGCGGCACGCTTGCGCAAGGTCTTGCGCAATATTTCAAATACCTCTGAACGCTACGACACCGGGTTTTCGGCGCGCTCGTTTAGACCGCCATTTTCAAATTTTGCAACGTTGCATAGTGCATATTTCAAATTATCCAAAAGTGCTTTTACCAACCGCGCCGATGCAAGTGCATTCAGCTGATTGACCCAATTAGGAGAGCACGTAAGTGTCTACGCCAAATCAAATAAAGTCCTTAAATTCGGTCGCGGTCAAGTTTGTCTTAGCGGTCCTACTTGCCATTTCAACTGTCGCTGGTGCCATGCTTGTTCAGGAAAACAAGACCACACGTGAGTTGGCCCAAAAGGTTGTTTTTGATCGCTCCAAATCAGATGCGAACCTTATGATGGAAACATTACCCGCGCCGGTCAACTTTGGCCAAGTTGGAATGGTTGAAAGGCTAGTTGAGAAGTACATCGACGGTGCAGACGGCCATTTTACCGGGGTGGTTGTTCTTGACGCAAAAGGTGACGTTCTTGTTGGAAAAGGGCCTCAGGTAGATGATGAAATGTCCAATTTGGGGCGAAATGCGCTCAATGGCGACGCACCATTATTTTTCAATCAGGAACGTATCACAGCTTACCCCTTGTATGCCGCCGGCGACCGCTTCGTAGGGGTGCTTGTGACTCGCTGGTCGATCGCGCCGCTTGAGGCATTCTTGGAAGCACGCCGTTTAGGTGCGGTTTCTTTAGCGTCATTCGTTGGCATTACTGCTCTTCTGGTAACGTTATTTGCATTTCGCAGCCTTGTTCTCAAGCCCTTGGCCTCCCTGAAACGCGCAATCGAAAACCTTCGGCTTGAGGCGTTCGAGGTCCCAATCGAAAACACCGTACGCAGCGACGAGTTCGGTAAGTTGGGGAGAGAAGTTGAGCATCTTCGCAATAGTCTTGTCGCTGGTAGTTTGACTGCCCGGGATGCACGTTTCAAAAGTGAGGCGTTCGGAAGCTCATCTGCAGCGCTGGTTCTGGCTGATGAATCTGGACAAATTTTTGCCATCAACCCGGCATTTGTCGCCCTATGTCAAAAACATATCCAGCACTTTGAAAAGCGTTTTCCAGGCTTTGAACCAACCAAACTAGTTGGAAAACCACTTGATTATTTTCACCCAGAAAACACAGAGCTTACCAAGCGCGTAAGCGCACTGAGTGAAAAAGTCATCTCGACAACGATTTCCATGCAAGACATCCGAATTTCTCTGAAAATAAAATCGATCCGTGACGAAAACGATCAGCACGTTGGTGCTGTCCTCGAATGGCAGGATGTCACCGAAGAGTGGAAAAATTCGGCCCTAATTAGAGAGATCAACGCGTCGCAATTAAGAGCTGACTTCTTGCCCAGCGGACAGCTTTGTGAAGAAAACGAACTATTTCGAACGCTGGTTGCAAGCAGTCAAGGCCTGTCGCCCAGCTTAAGCCTTACATCTTTGATTACTAAAGATGCAGAAGACGTCTTTACTCAAGTCAAAGAAAACGGAGCCTATGTTGGCAAGATTATGTTTTCCGGTGCCAACGGTGCAGATGTAGTTGTCGAGGGCAGCATCACATCCGTCGCGGATGTTGGTGGCAAACCTTACCGGCTGTTCTTACTTGGCCGCGACGTGACAGAGCAGGTAAAATCTTCGGAAGCCGCTCGTATCGAACGCAAAGAGCTTGATCAAGAACGGTCTTTGGTGGTCGATTCGCTGCGCGTCGGCTTGAAACGGTTAAGTGGTGGTGACCTGCGCGCGACGCTCCCAGAACCTTTTGCTCAACGCTATGAAGAATTGCGGCACGACTATAATGAAGCTGTCGGGAAATTGTGCCAGGCGCTTGGAGCTATTGCTGATCGTGCTGAAACGATCCGCAACGAAGCTAAAGATATTAGCGGTACCGCAGAGGTTCTTTCCCGGCGAACTGAAGGGACCGCTGCTACTCTTGAGCAGGCGGCGGCGGCTCTTGATGATTTAACAGGCGCAGTCCGTGGTACCGCTGAAGGGGCACAGAAAGCGAATGTGATCGTAACGGAAGCCAAGGCCAATGCAGAGGAAAGCGGCATTGTTGTGCTGAAAACCGTTTCAGCCATGGACGAAATTTCCACATCATCTGAAAAGATGGCTTCAATTATTAAGGTCATTGACGATATCGCATTCCAAACCAATCTACTTGCCTTGAACGCTGGCGTAGAAGCCGCTCGAGCAGGGGACGCGGGTCGTGGTTTTGCTGTCGTTGCATCAGAAGTCCGCGCTTTGGCTCAAAGGTCTTCCGAGGCGGCGCGTGAAATTAACGATTTGATCGCAATGTCTGTTGCACAGGTAAAGATTGGCGTTGATCTCGTTGGAGAAACTGGAAACTCATTACACCGCATTGCTTCATCTGTGAATGATATCTCAGGTCAGGTTTCCGAAATCGCGGTATCCGCCCACCAACAGTCACTGACGCTTGAAGAGATCAATGCTTCCGTGACTCAATTGGACAGATCCACACAACAGAATGCTGCTCGCTTGGAGGAGACAACAGCCGCGAGCGATGCACTCAATAGTGTTGCTATGTCTCTCGTTGAAACCATTGGGCACTTCCAGATTTCGGAAAAGGTAGTCTCAATTTCTTCAAGAAAAGAGGTGCCTAAGTCCTCAACGAGCAGCAAGCAGCATTCCACCTCTACAAGCGCAACTAAGCCTCAGAGAGATTTAGAAATTCGATCCGCGGCAGGTGCTTGGACAGATTTCTAAAGATGTTTTGGGAAGCCGAGGTTGAAGACAACAGAAATGGACTGAACTATGTTTGAAGCTAGAACATCGGACACCTCATTGATCGAAGTTCATGTCGCTCAAGGTGGGTTTCACGTAAGCGATTCGCCCGACGAAGTCATCAAAACCCTTTTAGGTTCCTGTGTTGCCACTTGTCTTTTTGACCCAGTCGCCCAAGTCGGTGGAATGAACCATTTTCTACTTGCCGGGGGTCCTGATCAGATGGCGCAATCCGAGCGCTATGGATTTTACGCAATGGAAGTTTTGATTAATGGCTTGCTCAAGTTGGGAGCAAATAAATCGCGGATAGAAGCAAAATTATTTGGAGGCGCAACTATGTCCGGAATTATGGGACATATCGGAAAGAAAAACTGTGACTTCGCGATCTCGTTTCTCGAATGCGAAGGCTTACCCATTCGCGCAATGAGCCTAGGTGGGACGCAGGCTCGACTACTGCGCTTTGTCCCGTCAACTGGGCGTGCTAGCCAGCGGCTTGTCGATGATATCGAGCCAGAAATTCAACCAATTAGAACCGTCAGTCCCACGACAGACGATATTCAGTTCTTTGAGGATTAAAGCTATGAAAAGCTCACTTATACTCGCGGAAAAACTGCTCTCGTCCGGGATTCCAAATCTAATTAGCGTACTACAAGAAATTGAGGGGCCTAGCATCCACCTTGATGGACGAGAGGTAAGAGCCATTGGCGCTCGGGCCGCTGAAATATTGCTGCGCTTCAAACAAAATACTGAGAGCGCCGGAGGTACTTTTAAAATCGATGCGTCGGCGGAGTTGGCGCAGGATTTGCAGGTTCTGGCAATGAAAGAAGCACTTCTTGAAAAGGGAGCAGAGATATGAGCCTTAGCATTCTTGCCATTGATGATTCTCGTACCATGAGAAATCTGTTACGAGCAGCCTTGGAAGAGGCCGGATTTTTGGTGACGACTGCGGAAGACGGCGCAGACGGCATCGAAAAACTTGAAGCAGCGAACCCTGATGTCATCATTACTGATATTAACATGCCTGTGATGGATGGTTTCGGACTGATTGAGCAAGTTAGACAGTCCAAATGCTCCGCCTCAGTACCTATCTTAGTTTTAAGCACCGAAAGTAGCGACGCCCTAAAAAGTCGCGCCCGAAGTATTGGCGCAACTGGATGGATTGTGAAACCATTCAATGACATCAAGTTAATTTCGGCGATACGCCGGGTGGCGAGGGTTTGACGCAATGGCTAGTCTAGATGAACTAAGACAGATATTTTTCCAAGAATGCGAAGAACAGTTGGAAGAGCTAACTGATGGATTGAGCGAATTAGAGTCTCTTCAAGCTGATAGTGATCCGGACCCAGAAACCATTAATCGAATGTTTCGAGCAGTACATTCGATTAAAGGCGGCGCGGCTTCATTTTCACTGGATGCTATAACTCAGTATGCACATGCGTTCGAATCGATCTTAGACGAATTACGCAGCGGAAAACTCATAATGAGTCGAGAGATCATTCCTGTATTTTATCGGGGGGCAGATCGTTTAACGGATTACATCGCTATTGGAGAAGCAGGGGGCGTGCAGAATGCCCACGAGTTGGAGAATGACATTTCGGAAATTACGGCTCTATCGAGTTTTTCTCATCACGGTAGTGCTGCCGAGTCTGCTGAGGACTGCATTGCCGAATTTGTGCCGGTTGCATTATCATTTGGTGTACAGGAAGAAAATAATCCTAGCCCACAGCAAGGTGATTACAGCATTAATTTCAGCCCGACAGCAGCACTATATTCTAACGGACATGAACCTGTTCAAATTTTTCGAGAACTCGAGACCCTGGGATCTCTGGACATTAGCTTTAGCCTTGGCGCTGAAAATGTATGGGATGCCAGTGAACCTGATATTTCATGGCATATTTTACTTTCATCAGATTGCTTGGAAAGCGAGATTTATGAAGTATTCGAATTTGCCCAAGATCTCGCAGCGATCAAAATAGAGATGGTAGAAAAGAAAAATTCGGCCTTAGATAACAAGGACGCCATTTTTCCAGCGGCACAAAAAGTTGAAGCAGAAGTAAAAGCTCAACAAGCCGAGAAAAGTGATAGCGCTCCAGAAAAAGTGAAATCTGGTCCTAAAGCGACTGTTCGTGTTGACCTAGAACTAGTTGATGAGCTCATTAACATGGTTGGCGAGTTGGTTATCACCCAGGCAGTCATGACACAATCCATAACAGAATCAGAATTGTCTGTAAGCCGACAATTGGCAACCACGCTTGATGACTTCAAAACGCTTACCCGTAACATTCAAGAGCGCGTCATGGGGATCCGGGCGCAGTCAGTGAAGCCCCTTTTTCAACGGATGGGGAGGATCGTGCGTGAAACTGCGCAGATCGCTGGAAAGGATGTCCGATTTATCACTGACGGTGAGGATACGGAAATTGATCGTACAGTCATTGAAAGACTCGTTGATCCACTAACCCATATCTTGCGGAATGCAATCGATCATGGACTTGAACATTCTGATCGCCGAACAGAAGCTGGGAAGGTTCCTAACGGCTCGGTCAAACTATCGGCCGCGCACAGATCTGGTCGCGTGGTCATCGAGGTAAATGACGATGGTGGTGGCGTCAATCGTGAGAAGGTTCTGACGTCAGCTATTGAAAAGGGTCTTGTATCGGAAACAGCAAAGCTTGGTGATGCCGAAATCGACCGCCTTTTGTTTTTGCCGGGGTTCTCGACTGCAAGCGCGGTAACGAGCCTTTCCGGCCGCGGGGTTGGGATGGACGTAGTGAACAGTGAGATTCGCCGTCTCGGGGGCCGTGTTTCAATTATTTCCACACCTGGAAAGGGAACAACAATATCAATCAGCTTGCCACTTACACTTGCTGTTCTTGACGGCATGGTTGTGACTGTCGCTAGCCAAACGATGGTTGTCCCAATTTCCGCTATAACTGAAACTATTCGCCCAGAAGCTTCAAAAATACATTTGATAGGTCCCGAAGCCCGGATGATCTCAGTGCGTGATTTGATGCTTCCGATTATCGACTTGGGTACAATTTTCGGCTTTGAAGCCGAGCGAAAGCTAGGTCAAGATGGTATTCTGTTAATCGTTGAGGACGATAAAGGGGAACAATTCGCGCTTGCAGTGGATCATATTCTTGATCAGAGGCAGGTTGTTATCAAGAGCTTAGAGTCAAACTATGGCCATGTTCCATATGTAGCTGCAGCAACAATCTTGGGGGACGGACAGATTGCCCTGATCATCGACCTTGATGAAATAACAAATGAAATCCCCACGGCCGCTTCAGCGTCCCTAAAACCAATAAGAGCCTCCGCATGAAAACCGAAACATCGCCCGAAAAGGGCAGCAAACGAGAACTGATCACCTTCTCTATCGGACAGCAAGACTTTTGCATGGATATTATGCTAGTTCGTGAAATCCGCGGATGGACAAAGGTGACTATGCTTCCGCACTCTCCTGCTGATGTCCTGGGGGTTATGAATTTGCGAGGGGCAGTAGTTCCAATTGTCGATCTGTCAGCAAGGCTTGGTTTGGGACCATGTAAACCAAGTAAACGGGATGTTATTATCATTGCCCATATAGGGAACCAAACTGTTGGATTCCTTGTGACCGCAGTTTCTGACATAGTTGGCATTTCGCCCGACGAAATACAGCCCATGCCAAAAGTAGGTGGTCTGGATGAAAACAACTTTGTTCAAGGAATTATAGCTTCTGGTGATAGGACACTTCGAGTTCTTGATATTAACGAGTTGGCTGCAGCTATGGCGGCGGAACCGGTTGAAGTATGATTGTTTCACCGCGGGGCGTTCAGTCTGAAATAGAAGCTATAGATCTATCAGAGAGCGCTTTTGAACTTATTTCTCGAACTCTCAAGGAAAAAACGGGCATTTGCCTTTATGAGGGGGCCGAAAGGCTGGTCGTATCGAGGTTATCCCGATTTTTGAAACCACTGAATTTCACAACATTTGAGGAATATCTGCAGTATGCCTTGAGTCCGCCTGGCGTATCTGAGCTGGAGCAAATGATAAATGCCTTGACGACAAATACTACTCGTTTTTTTCGTGAGCGTGGTCATTTTGATATTCTAGAAAACCAGGTAATGCCTCGACTTGTAGAGAAGGCTAAAAACGGAGAGAGAATCCGTATCTGGTCTGCTGCGTGCTCTAGTGGCGAAGAAGTCTATAGCATAGCAGCAATTGTACTTAAGTGTCTTCCCAATGCTGCAGACTATGACTTTCGTATTCTGGCTACAGATATTGACAGTAATATTCTCGAGGAAGCAGAGGCCGGATTATACCGTATCTCGGCACTTGAGGATGTACCACCCGGTTATGCTGAGTTCATTTTCGATAAAGATCAGTCAGGTGAAGTATTGAAGGTGCGACCAGAAGCACGTGATTTAATCTCATTTCGCTACCTGAACTTTATGGACCCTTGGCCGGTATCTGGTCCGTTTGATGTGATATTTTGCAGGAACGTAACTATCTATATGGATGAAGAAACCCAGATGCGGATTTGGGTGGGCCTAGAGAATGTTTTACATACAGAAGGATTTTTATTTATTGGCCATTCTGAGAGAATTGGCCCAAGCCTGTCAAGTCGTCTTGAACTTTTTGGGCCAACAGCGTTTCGACGGCCAACAAAAATTGGATTGAGTTCTGCATCAGCTATGGAGAAGAAAAATGTCACTTCGCAATACACTTAAAATATTGGTTGTGGATGACACCAGTGTGAGCAGGGGTTTATTATGCAATTCGTTGGAAGATATTGGAATGCGGAATGTTGATTTTTGCGTATCGGGGGATGTTGCTTTCCAGAGAGTAAGTCGAGAGGGTTTCCATATTGTAATTTCGGATCATCACATGCCTGGTATGACGGGGTTAGATTTGCTTGGAAACCTGAGGATGCAAAAGTCTACGGCGAATGTAGGATTCATTTTGGTCAGTGGTTCAATGAATCAGGAAATATTGGGTCGCGCCCAGAAATTAGGGCTAAACAATTTTCTTTCAAAACCATTTGATACAATGAAGCTCAAAAGGTGCCTTGAAACCGTTACGGGACCGTTATGAAAAATGTATCTGTCTTGTTGCCATCGGTAATAAAAAGACTTGAGGGAGAACTAGGTCGAGTCGAAAATATTGGTCGCAATATTGAAAAAACTTTTGGAGACTTTTTTTCAGAGGAAGGGGATAGACGGGTTAATTCACGATTGGCGTTGCAGGATATTGATCTTCTTGTTCAAACGATAGCTGATTTAAGGATATTTCTCAATCACCTCAGCAGCAGCAAAATGGAAAAAGACATGGTAAACATTGAAGCAGCGTTAAGCTTTACGAAGCTGGATAAAGTCAAAACAGCATTGGCGGGAATTGAATCAAAACAAAAAGATAATGAAGGGGATGAAGTTATTTTCTGAACGGCTTGCTATTTTTTTATACCGTACTTCGAGCTGGTTTTGTTCAGATTTTATGTTCTTGGGGCTGGTTAATATGTTACGCTGTTCCTATATGAGAAAACCTGTTGATAGCCTCTCTATGGAGTGGTTGGCAGCTATAGTTTGGAAAGCGGAGTACCGTATTCGCCGGTTCGTAAAATATAAAATCGAGATGGACGACCAGCCGGCACCGCTCGTGACTAATTAACCTATCCAAGTGGCATACTGTTGGGCACTTGCCCGTCCAAAGCTGCAGGAGTTACACTAAAGTGTCGTTGCCCAATCTTCGAGGTACTGGACCTGTCTCGCCTTAGTGTCGCCCCACATGCTCGCTTAAGCCACCTTTCGTTCGAAAATGACAGGGCTTTTCGAGCCAAATATTGAGTGCCGCCGTCGCGGGTTGTAGAACCCGTTGATGTATTCGAAAAGTGCCATCTCAGCCCGCCGTCGCGTTTCCCACGAATGCCGCCAAATCAGCTCGGGCTTGATGGTTTTGAAGAACATCTCAACAGCAGCGTTATGGTGGAAAATGCCTTTGCCACTCATCAATGCCCTGAACCCATGCTAGCGCAAAATTTTATGATAGTCATGCAAACAAAATATTGGCTGCCACGATCGGTGTGATGGATGCAGCCTTTGGGTTGTACTCGGAAGGCTATGGCCATCTTCAATGGACGGATCGCAAAGTCGCGTTTCATCCGATTGGTGACCTCCCATCAGATGACACGCCGGGAATGAAAGTCTAACACCACAGCAATCCGCGTGTGAGGGCCTCGATCAAAAGCACCGATCTTTGCGAGTCAAGCTACGAGCGCGCAAAATCGGGCCACGCTCGCGTCATTCATTGAGACATACGTGGGGATTGGTCGCATCATTAGGACTAAAGCACCGCTTACGGAAATCACTATGCCAGATTGCCGCTATTAGGACGTTGATTACTATCTGGACTGTCATTCCAGACCTCAATCACAGCCCCTTCCAAAGACATCACGCCAGACATGAGGCACCCCTATAGATCCGGTAACATCGAACATCAGTGTCAGAAAATCGGCTGGTCTAGGCCAAACTCGAGGCGATGCGATCATCAGCTCGCACTCATGTTTGGAAATTCAAACATTCGAAAAACAGTGCGAAAGATTTGAACCTATCAGCCACCAAAACCCGTGCGCCCGCCAAAGCTTTTGCCAAAACCACCGCGAGAGCTGGCCGTCGCGCGGGTCATTGGGGTTTTCCCGACAGTCGCGGCGGGGCGGGTGAATTGCGATGTGTTCAGCTTTGCTGCGCCGCTATTACTGGAAAACGTACTGCTGCGCGCGGCATTTGTGTATTGCCCACCCGATGTTTTATACAAGGGTTGCCCCGCAGACATACCGGCCCGACCGCCCATCATGTTACCGATAAGATATCCAGCAAGAAGAGGCATAAATATGCTGCCGGATCCGCCTTGGGGTGTTGCTGCTTCCGAACTGCATGCATCTGCGCCATGCTGTTCTTCGCAGACCGCAAGGCTGTCATAGCGGGGGGCGGCTTCGACATGCAGGGTTTCCGCCGCATTGATAGCGGTCTCGCAATCCTCGGCGGTGAACATACCGCCTTGAGTGGCCTCAGTCTTGCAGCTCTGCAAATCGGGAAAAGCCTTGGCGTCAACCTGTTCTTCGCGGCAGCCCGCAAGAGCAAAGGCAGTAGCCCCGAGAATGGTAATGGCGACGCGGCTGGAACGTTTGGTCATGACAATCCTGTCTTTCGGTAAAGTGATGTTTCGAATTAGTATTTTTAGGGAGTGATGTAGTGTGGTTTGAACCGGGATAGATCCTGCGTGATGCGTGACTGATCCTCGCGAATGCCTATCCCTGCGCAGGTTTCGCCGATCACCCATGCCCCGACAATCGGGCAAAAGCCATCGAATTGGGGCAGGGGTTCATACGCCTGAAGGATCCGTGGATGTTCAGCGTAATCGGTGTTTTTCGACTGTTCGATGATTGTGCCGTCTTTGACAATGGAAACCGATGCGCCTTCTCGGGACAGGATCGGCTTGGTGACGTGTCCGGCCACAAGCTGTGTTTCTGCACGACCGAACGCTTCGGCAACATCAGCTGCTGCTAGGCCGCGGCCCGCGATTGCGTCGGTTACATCTTGCTCAAAAAACGCAGGCAAAAGATTTGGATGACCTTCAAACATTTGCCATAGGACCGGTAAAAGCCCCTTGTTGGACAAAAGCGCCTTCCAGGCGGGCTCTAGGAACAGGCAGCGGGATCCCGCGATGTGAGCTGCATAGTCATCGCGCAACAAATCCTCCCAAGGGTAAAGCTTGAACAGCACCCCCATGACGCGATCCTCATGATCCAGAAATTGGCCTTCGTCGCTGATCGCGATCTTTTCCAGATCGCAATAATGCGCGCCCAGCCCAGCCTCGCGCGCGGCCCAGCCCATGGCTTCGACAGTGCCATAGTCTTCGGGGTTGCCACCGACGGCGGTGAAATGCAGGTCACTGTCCGGTTCGAAAACCGCGCTGAAACGTTCAACCAGCGCTTCGTGGATGCCGTTGAACTGATCCGCCCCATTGGCCAAAACGCCCGCGGCAAGCTGATCTTCGAGCCATTGCCACTGAAAGGCAGCGCTTTCATAAAGTGATGTTGGCGTATCGGCGTTATATTCCAGCAGCTTAGCGGGACCATTGCCAGTATAGGCGAAATCAAAACGCCCGTAGATTTCCGGATCGCCCCGATGCCAGCTTTCGGCGACAAGATCACGATGCGCCTCGGGGATCGCTAAGCGGTCCATCAACTGCTCGCTTTTTAGAATTTCAACAACGGCCTCTCGACACATGGCATGAAGTTCGGTTGCCGGATCTTCGATATCATTTTCGATCTGCTCAAGCGAGAACGCATAGGCGGATGTTTCGTCCCAATAAGGCGCACCGTGCATATCGGCAAAGGTAAACCCGACCTCGCGCGCGTGCTCTCGCCAGTGCGGTCGTTCGGGCAAGGTCACTTTATGCATGCAACGTCTCCTTGATTGTTGACTGTCATCTAGGGCGTTTGTGGGCATTAAACCAGACCTGCGCCTTTTCGGGCGAAAGTCTGGCGAAATTACCCGACCACCGGCGGCCGCCGACGACCAAAACCATCAAGATATCCAGCTAGATTAATCTCTTTGGGAATTGTCAGAGGTGTATTTTGGTGTAGGCTGATCACCAACGCGTGCTCAAATTGATGGGGCAGATGGCGAAGCGAAAAGGAATAGTGTCATGGCTGATATCGCATTACGGGGTGATCAACT
>NZ_JBFEKM010000068.1:0-20255 GCF_041552635.1 Sulfitobacter sp. | reverse complement strand
GTGGCACATTGACCAACTGGCAGACTGTTTCCAAGTCGATCCAGCGTCTGAAATCCATCGACGAACAGTCCGAGCGCGGCTTTGCCGGCCTGACCAAGAAAGAGCGTCTTGGAATGGAGCGTGACCAGTTCAAACTGGAAGCATCGCTGGGCGGTATCCGTGAAATGGGCGGTCGCCCTGATCTGATCTTTGTCATCGACGTCAAAAAAGAAGCGCTGGCCGTCGCCGAAGCCAACAAACTGGGTATTCCGGTTGTTGCGGTCGTTGACACCAACTGCCCACCAGATGGCATCGACTATATCATCCCAGGCAACGACGACGCTGCACGCGCAATCAGCCTGTATTGCGATCTGGCCGCGCGCGCCGCACTTGACGGTATGTCCGCCCAGCTGGGTGCTGCCGGTGTTGACATCGGTGCAATGGAAGAAGCCCCCGAAGAAGAAGCCCTGATCGACGGTGGCGTTGAAGTCGGCGCAGCCTCGACCGAGACTGTTTCCAACGACGCAATGAGCGCAGATGCCCCGCTGGATATCGAATCCAAGCAGGAAACTGTCGACGCGGCAAAGTCCTAAGCGATACCGCTTTTTGGCGGGCAGGGGGATCGCCCCGGCCCGCCATAACCCCATACATTCCAGAGACATAAGGGCAGGTAACTGCGCCTTGCGTCATCCCAATTCAAGGAGAACCAAAGCGATGGCAATCACAGCATCCATGGTCAAAGAACTGCGCGATTCCACCGGCGCAGGCATGATGGACGCCAAGAAGGCGTTGACTGAAACAGACGGCGACATGGAAGCCGCCGTTGACTGGCTGCGGACCAAAGGTCTGGCCAAAGCGGCCAAGAAATCCGGCCGTACCGCAGCAGAAGGTCTGGTCGCGGTCAAGGTTGACGGTGGCCACGGCGTTGCAGTCGAAGTTAACTCCGAAACCGATTTTGTCGGCAAGAACTCTGACTTCCAGAAAATGGTATCCGGCATCGCCGATGTGGCCGTGACTGTATCCGATGTTGACGCACTGAACGCCGCTGACATGGGCGGCAAGCCCGTTTCGACCGTCATCACCGACGCAATCGCGACAATCGGCGAAAACATGTCCGTGCGCCGCATGCAATCCATCGACGGTGATCTGGTTGTGTCCTACGTGCACAACGCAGCTGCACCCGGCATGGGCAAAATCGGCGTTCTGGTCGCCATGACCGGCGGCGACGAAGCGCTTGGCAAGCAGATCGCGATGCACATCGCAGCTGTAAACCCTGCCGCCTTGTCCGAAGCTGATCTGGACCCGGCCGTGGTCGAGAAGGAAAAGCAGGTTCAGATGGATATCGCGCGCGAATCCGGCAAGCCTGACGCCGTGATCGAAAAGATGATCGTTGGCCGTATGCAAAAGTACATGTCCGAAGTGACATTGCTGAACCAAGCCTTCGTTGTGAACCCTGATCTGACCGTTGGTGCCGCAGCAAAAGAAGCCGGCGCAACCATCACAGGTTTCGTACGTTTGGAAGTTGGCGAAGGCATTGAAGTTGTCAAAGAAGACTTCGCAGCCGAAGTTGCAAAAGCAGCCAAAGGCTAAGTCTTTATCTACTGTTGAAAAAAGGGCGAGGGTGCTGATGCATCCTCGCCCTTTTTGTGTTTTCTAGATTAGGAATGTCGGTTAAATTTCTGAATTTACTTGGATAAATGCCCCTTTAGAGCATCAATTGCCAAAAGATAGCTTTGCGCGCCAAAGCCACAGATTTGGCCGACAGCGACCGGTGCGATATAGGACTTGTGCCGGAACGTTTCGCGCGCGTGAATATTGCTTAGGTGAACCTCGATCACCGGCAATTCCACCGACGCAATCGCATCCATCAAAGCGATCGATGTATGGGTATAGGCCCCGGCGTTCAGGATAATTCCGGCATGAACGCCCTTGGCCGCGTGGATATGATCAATCAACGCGCCCTCATGGTTGGACTGCTCAAAGCTTAGATCAAACGCAGTCGCATGCGCGCGGCACATCGCCTCCACATCGGCCAAGGTCGTCGATCCATACACCTCTGGCTGGCGGGTGCCGAGCAAGTTGAGGTTGGGACCATTCAGGATCAGGATCGAAGTCATGCAGTTGCCTTTTTCAATTGAAACGGACCCAACGCCGGGCCTTGGCGTTGTTTAGTCTTTCTTTTCAGGGAATTCGACCGGACCACCTTGTTTTTCCCATGTCGAAAATCCTTCGCGCAGATGCGCGGCCTCGAACCCCATATCTTGTAGTGTCGCCGTTGTAATCGCCGATCGCCACCCCGAAGCGCAGTGAAAGACGAATGTCTTGTCTTCGCCAAATATCTCTTTGAAATATGGGCTGTCAGGGTCGACCCAGAATTCAATCATCCCACGCGGCGCATGAAAACTGCCGGGGATATAACCGCTGCGCTGGCGTTCACGAATGTCGCGCAGATCAACAACAACAACGTCAGGATCATCAAGCATTGCAATCAGATCGGGGGTTTCGATTTCCCTGATCCGCGCGCGTGCCGCTTGAACCATATCAGCAGAAGAAAGTTTTAGAGCGGCCATCGTAAATTCCCTTTGGTTGAACATACTGCATCGAGGTGATTTCGCATTATTTTAGATAGATTTTCAATTTGGACTATGCCACGACAGGGCGCGACGTAAAGACAGGGAACGAAGATTGCATGGATTACCAAGTATTTGAAGCAGAACAAATTGAATTTCAGGGCCCGATGGTCAATCAACACGGGCGTGAATTTCAACAGTTCTCAAATCAGGAACTTGTGCGCGTCTTTCATGAACTGATCGCTCTAGAAGATGTCTCGTGCATCCTTGAACTCGGTGCGCACCGTGCGGCCACATCAAAACGTTTTGTCAAAGCCAAAGCAGGCCGCAAAGCCGTCGCAATCGAGGCAAACCCGTTCAATTTTTCCAAGTTTGGTCCCATGGCCAAAGATGTAGGCGTTTTATATATGAACTATGCGCTGACCGATCAGACGGGGCCGCTTAATCTGGTGCTCAGCGACTCCGATCAGGACCGCAAACGCGGCCACACCAAGACGTCGAATTCTATCCTGCGCAATCTTGGTTTTGGCCGCACCAAAAAGGTCGAAGTGCCCGGCATCACATTTGACGATCTGGAACATGATCCTGCGTTCAAAGCCTATCTGCCGTCGCTGGCCGATGCGCGACCAGCCTTGTGGATCGACGTCGAAGGTGCGCTGAGCCATCTATTGGACGGGGCCCATAAGGCACTGCCCAAATGCCTTTTCGCTATGGCCGAGGTTGAAAGTGTTGAACTGTTTGAAAGTCAAAAGACCGTCAAACACGTCGCCCAGCAATTCGCCGACGTGGGCTTTTTCCCGTTTCTGCGTGACAGTGAATACATGCCAACGCAACACAACGTCATCTTTGTGAACAGCTCGCTTATCTCACCGGAAAAGCTGCAACCGATAAAAGAGACATTTATAAGTAATATCAAAGCTTTCGTGCCAGAAGCGCAGTGATCACATACAGATCATTTAATTACATAATGTTGATTATAGGAACTCCTGATCAACTGCCTGCCGGGCACATGCCAATCCCTGTCGGCTTGGTTATTGCAGGAAAACTGATGGTCAGCAGGATATAATCCGAATGTATTGACCATCTTGCGAATTCCGGCCAGCGTGCGGCGACGTATCTGATCAAAGGACTTTCGATGAAACTTTGTCGTATCAAGACATCCTCCGGCACTTATCCCGCAATACTTGACGCTGATGGCCAGCCTCGTGATTTGTCGCAGCATATCACGGATCTTGAACTGTCCAGCATGGCCCCGGATGCCCTTGATGCGCTGCGTGGCATTGACGCAGCTACATTGCCGAAGATCGACGGCGAATATGCCCCCGTGCTGAACGACATCCGCCGGATTCTGTGCATTGGCTTGAACTACTCTGATCATGCCGCCGAGGCTGGGATGCCTGTGCCGGATCACCCGATCCTGTTCGCCAAGCTCTGTGCGGCGACTGGCGCAAATGAACCTATCATCATTCCCAAAGCATCCGAAAAAACCGATTGGGAGGTCGAGCTGGCCGTGATCATCGGCACCAAGGCGCAACACGTCTCCGAGGCTGACGCGCTGTCCCATGTGGCTGGCTATGCCACCTTCAACGACGTGTCCGAACGCGCCTTCCAGATCGAATTTGGCGGGCAATGGGTCAAGGGCAAGTCCTGCGACAGCTTTGCGCCTATCGGCCCTTGGTTGGTGACAAAGGACGAAGTACCTGACCCGCAGAATTTGGACCTGTGGCTGGATGTGAACGGCACGCGGCGTCAGACCGGCAACACAAGCACGATGGTGTTTACCGTAGCCGAGATCATCTCGTTTCTGAGCCGCTTCATGACCTTACTGCCTGGCGACGTCATTGCAACGGGAACGCCCCCCGGTGTCGGTATGGGATTTAAGCCGCCTGTCTATTTGCAGCCCGGCGATGTTGTCGAGTTGGGCATTTCAGGCATCGGGGATCAAGCGCAAAAAGTGATATCTTTCAAAGGGTAAGCGCCCTACCCTAATGCATAACCTGCACCGCGGACCGTTCTGATGGGATCATCTCCGCCATGGTGTGTCAGCGCTTTGCGCAGACGCGCAATGTGGACATCAACGGTTCGCGTATCCACGAATATATCGCGCCCCCAAACGTGATCCAGCAGTTGATCCCGGCTGAAAACGCGGCCGGGACGTTCCAACAAAGTGACCAGCAGGCGGTATTCCGTCGGGCCCAGCTTCAGCTCTTGGGTAGCGCGGTTGACGCGGTGGCTTTCGGGGTCCAGCGTGATGTCCTGATAGCTAAGCTGCCCCCCTGTTGCCGCAGGTCGCACTCGGCGCAGCTGGGTCTTTACACGGGCCATCAACTCTCGCATGGAATAGGGTTTGACCACATAGTCGTCGGCCCCGGTTTCCAACCCACGCACCGCATCCACCTCTTCTGACCGCGCAGACAGCATGATCACTGGAATATTGCGGGTGTCATCGCGGGTTTTCAGCTGGCGACAAACCTCGATCCCGCTCAGCAGCGGCATCATCCAATCAAGGATCACAAGGTCTGGCAGCGCCTCGGCGACCAGCAGCATCGCTTCTTCGCCATTTTCGGCGCGGCGCACGTCATAGCCTTCGGATTCAAGGTTATAGGCCAGAACTTCGCGCTGTGCTGGTTCATCTTCAACCAGCAGTATTTGAGGCTGATCCGCAGACATTGCTTAACCTTTTAGCTTGGTCGAGGTGTCATCTGCCTTGGGCCGATCCTCGTCCGGTTGGGTCCCTGTCACCAGATACACGACCTGTTCCGCGATTGATGTGACCAGATCACCCATGCGTTCCACGTTTTTCGCGATAAAATGCAGGTGCATACAGGATGTGATGTTGCGCGGGTCTTCCATCATGAAGGTCAGGAATTCACGGAACAGCGCGTTATACATCTGGTCCACGTCTTCATCGCGGGCAATCACGTCCATCGCCAGATCCACATCGCGTTGAACATAGCAATCAAGCGCGTCTTTCAGCATGGATTCGACAGTCTTGCACATGCGCCGGATCGCCCCGGTGCTGTCTTTCACTTCGGGCAGTTGTGCCAGAACAGAATTACGCTTGGCCATGTTTTTTGCATAATCACCAATACGTTCCAGGCTGGCGCTGATCTTGATCACACTCAGGATCAGCCGCAGATCAATCGCTGTGGGCGCGCGCAAGGCGATGATACGTGCGGCACGTTCGTTGATTAGCTCTTCGAGCGCATCAATGGCCTTGTCCCCTGCCCGCACCTGTGCGGCCAGTTCTTCGTCGCGGGTTTCCAACGATTGTGATGCAAGCCGAATGGCGTCTTCTACCATCCCGCCCATTTTCATGATCTGCGCCTGAACAGCCTCTAGGTCGCGATCAAAGGCAGAGGCAATGTGTTGTTCTTGCATGATATTATCCAATCCGTCCCGTGATATAGCTTTCCGTCCGAGGGTCCTCGGGCGAGGTGAAGATCTTGTCGGTTTCGCCGTATTCCACAAGATTCCCCAAGTGGAAAAACGCTGTTTTCTGGCTGACCCGCGCGGCCTGCTGCATCGAATGGGTCACGATCACCACCGCATAGCTTTGGCGCAGCTCGTCGATCAGTTCTTCGACCTGCGCTGTGGCAATCGGGTCAAGCGCGGAACAAGGTTCATCCATCAGCAACACCTCGGGTTCTGTCGCTACGGCGCGGGCAATGCACAAACGCTGCTGTTGGCCGCCGGACAGGCCGGTGCCGGGCGCTTGCAGGCGGTCTTTGACCTCGTTCCAGATCGCACCGCGTTTCAGCGCGCGTTCCACGATATCGTCCAGTTCAGCCTTGTTGCGGGCCAGACCGTGGATGCGCGGACCGTAAGCGACGTTGTCATAGATCGACTTGGGGAACGGGTTCGGCTTTTGGAAGACCATCCCCACCTTGGCGCGCAGCTGCACCGGATCGACCTTGCTGTCATAGATGTCTTCGCCGTCGATCAGGATGTCGCCCTGCACGCGGCAAATATCAATCGTGTCGTTCATCCTGTTGATACAGCGCAAGAATGTGGACTTGCCGCAGCCTGATGGACCGATGAATGCTGTAACCGTCTTGTCCTGAATATCGACCGACACGTCCTTGATGGCATGGGTATCGCCATAATAAACTTGCACGTCGCGGGCCGCTATTTTGATCTTGTTTGTGGTCACGTCGATCTCCGATATTACGTTATCTCTCATTGCCTTGGCCTCCCTGCTTACCAGCGTCTTTCGAACCGGCGGCGCAGCATGACAGCAATTGCGTTCATGGTGATGAGGAACACCAGCAAGATGATGATGCCGCCCCAAGCGCGTTCATAGAACGCCGGGTCGGCGCGTTTCGCCCATTCATAGATCTGTGCGGGCATGGCCGAATTCGGGTCCAGCAGGCCGGATGCGATCCCGTCGGGCGGGTTCGAGGCGATAAAACCCACCATCCCGATCAGCAAAAGCGGGGCTGTTTCGCCCAGTGCTTGTGCCAGACCAATGATGGTACCGGTCAGGATGCCGGGCGCGGCCAAGGGCAGCACGTGGTGGAACACCGACTGCATTTTTGACGCCCCGACCCCCAATGCCGCATCGCGGATGCTGGGCGGCACAGATTTCAACGACGCGCGGGTCGAGATGATGATCGTGGGCAAGGTCATCAGCGTCAGCACCAAACCACCGACCAAGGGGGCCGAGTTCGGCAGGTGCATATAGTTGATGAACACCGCCAGACCAAGAATACCGAACACAATCGACGGCACCGCGGCAAGGTTGGAAATATTCACCTCGATGATGTCGGTGATCCAGTTCGTCGGCGCGAATTCTTCCAGATAGATCGATGCAGCGACCCCGATGGGCAGCGCCAGCGCCAGCACCACCAGCATCATGAACAGCGATCCCATCATCGACACACCCATTCCGGCGGCTTCGGGGCGGGCGTCGGATGCGTCGGCACCGGTGATGAACGCAAGATTAAACCGTTTTTCCAGCGACCCGTCTGCAATCAGCGCATCAACCAGATCAAGCTGCTCAGCGTTGATGCTCTTGTCGTTGGCGATGCTTTCGCGCGTCACGCGCCCCTTGAGGTATCCATCCACCCGGCTGTTGGTCAGAAACCGGAATTCCACAGATGTGCCGATCAAATCGGTGTTATCTAAAACAAAGTCCCGCAGTTGCGCCGCAGCATCTTTGGACAGGATCGCGGCCATATCCTTGGGCTTTAGCGCTGTTTCGATCCCGGTATCGGCGACCTTCTTTTCAAGCGCTGCCGCCATGAGGGGCGCATAGCCAAAGGTCGATACTTTCTTGATGTCCTCAAGATCGCGGTTGCCTTTTTTATCCAGCTTGGCCTCAAGCAGTTGCACATCAAGCGTGAGGAATGTTTGCTGAAATGCACCCGTTCCACGTCCGATGATGGTTGTCAGCAAGATCACAAGCATCAGCAGGCCGACTGCAATCGCGGCGATCCCGTACGCCTTGAACCGCGTCTCGGCCCGGTTGCGTTTCACCGTGCGTGCGTCCTGACGCAGCAGTGAATGTTTCGGGGTTGTGTGGTCTGGGCGGTCGGTCATTCGTACTGCTCCCGGTATTTGCGCACGATATAAAGCGCCAGAACATTCAGCCCCAGCGTCAACACGAACAGTGTCAGGCCAAGGGCAAAGGCCACAAGAGTTTCAGGGCTGGCAAAGTCGGTATCGCCGGTCAGCTGGCTGACGATGCGGGTGGTGATGGTGGTCATTGCCTCAAGCGGGTTTGGAGATATGCGGGCGATGGCCCCTGCCCCAAGCACGACGATCATGGTTTCGCCGATGGCCCGGCTGGCAGCCAGCAGGATGGCCCCGACGATGCCGGGCAGTGCGGCGGGCAGCACGACTTGGCGGATGGTTTCAGAATGGGTCGCGCCAAGACCGAACGACCCGTCGCGCAGGGATTGTGGAACGGCGTTGATGATATCGTCACTCAGCGATGAAACGAAGGGGATCAACATGATCCCCATGACCAGCCCGGCCGTCAGAACCGAGGTTGCCCCGCTCATCCAGTCGACACCCAGAATGCCATCGTCGCCACGCCCGAACAGATCGACCAGAAACGGCCCGACGGTCAGCAGGGCGAACAGGCCGTAGACGATCGTGGGAATACCGGCGAGGATCTCGAGCAGCGGTTTCGCACCGGCACGGACCTTGCTGTTGGCATATTCCGAAAGGTAGATCGCGGCGAACAGGCCGATGGGCACGGCCACCAGCAGGGCGATGATCGAAATATACAGCGTCCCCCATAGCAGCGGCAGGATCGACAGATCGCTGTCGCCGCGAAAGTTGGGGGCCCATGTGTCACCCAGAAAGAAATCCTGCCAAGGGTGCAGTTTAAAGAAGTTGATCGATTCAAACAGCATCGAGAACACGATGCCCACCGTGGTCAGAATGGCCAGAGACGCGGCAATGATCAGCAACCCCAGCACAAAGCGCTCAACCATATTGCGGGCGCGGAAATCAACCGTGGTGGCACGCAACGCAATGAACGCGCCCCCTAGGGCAATGACGGCGATTGTGGCGATCATCAGCCATTGCCCCGTCGCTTGCATGCTGCGGTATCGCTGTGCAGCGGCCAGCACATCAGCGCTGACATCAGACCCAAGTGCCACGCCGTTGTCGGCCAACAACCCGCGCACATCCGTATCGGCAGCCGACAGGTCACGTGCGGCATCAGCGCTAAGCGCGCCTGCGTCAACAGCCGTGGTCAAGCCATTGGCAACGCGGCGCACATCACTCATCACAAGATTGACCGATGAACCTTCGCTCACGGCGTCTTGGGGGATCATATCAATGACTGCGTTCTGGATCAGTACCGGTTGAACCAGCAACCAGACGACCAGCACAAAAAGCGCCGGTATCGCAGTCAGCATCGCGGCGTTATAGCCATAATAACTTGGTAAGGAATGTAGTTTGCGCGCATCACCATCGGCCGCGGCCATGGCCCGGCTGCGCGCCATCACATAGGCCAAAGCAGTCAATACAAGAACCACAATCACCAGTAGCGTGGTCGGTGCCACATTCAGAAAATTACCCACAAGAGGCCCCCAGTCATGCCCCTGCAACAAGGGCTTGTCGTCTTTTAGAATATGGTCGTTTACTCTGTGGCAGTCAGCAGCAGATGCCCCGAAGAACGCATAACCGTCCTCCGGGGCAAATTAAAGAGCTTAGGAACCGTTGCCCATTACGGTCTCGTTGGCGACGGTGTCCTGAACCTTGGCCAGTTCTGGATCGGACACCAGACCATATTCTGCCAAGGGGCCATCGGGACCAGCGATTTCATCAGCAACGAAGAATTCAGAATATTCCTTCAGGCCCGGGATCACACCGATGTGGGCTTGCTTGACGTAAAAGAACAACGGGCGCGACACAGGGTAGTCACCTGTCGAAATTGTTTCGACTGTGGGTTCAACACCGGACATGGTGGCAACGCTCAGCTTGTCTGTGTTGTTCTCATAGAAGGCCAGACCAAACACGCCGATACCGTCCTTGTTGCTTTCGATACGGGCCAGTGTTTCGGTGTAATCGCCGTCGATATCGACCGACGCGCCATCAGTGCGCAATCCGATGCAGGCTTTTTCTGCGGCTTTCTTGTCGTCGCCATTGGCGGCTTTGAAGGCTTCGAAATCACCGGTGGATTCACACCCGGCCAAGATCACTTTTTCCTCGAAAACTTCACGGGTGCCGTGCTTGGTGCCGGGGATATAGGCTTGGATCGGCTGGTCAGGAAAGCTGGCGTTGACGTCGTTCCAGTTTTTGTTGGGGTTCGCTACGATCGCACCGTCTACGACGATTTCAGCGCTCAGTGCTTTGTACCAGTCTTCGGGGGTGAATTCGAAGGTGTTGCCGTTGATGTCGGACGCAAATACGATGCCGTCATAGCCGATTTGCACTTCGATAATGTCGGTCACACCGTTTGCGGCACAGACTTCCAGTTCCGAAGACTTGATCTTGCGCGAGGCGTTCGCGACGTCGATGGTGTTTTCGCCCACACCTTCGCAAAAGCGCTTCAAACCAGCCGAAGAACCACCGGATTCAACAACAGGCGTCGGGAAGTCAAAGTTTTCACCGAACGCTTCGGCAACGATGGATGCGTAAGGCAATACTGTGGAAGAACCGGCAACCTGTACCTGATCACGGGCAACGGCAGCAGTGGCGCAGACGGCCGAAATGGCAAGGGCGGATGTGGTGAGTTTAACGAGCGACATGATGTCTCCTGTCAGCTTGGAATTTCTGATCACCCCCATGGTGATCTTGGGGCTAGCACTAGGGCTGCTTGATTGGTGTTTTGTGACAGTTGTATTACAGTTTTATGACAGCGTCCAAAAAACCATATTTTCCTAGCGGTTTTCAGCCATATCAAGGGGCAAAATAACTGCAAATTGCGCGCCATGCCCCAGCGTACTGGTGATTTTCAGCCTGCCGCGGTGTCTGTTGAGGATATGTTTCACAATTGCCAACCCCAGCCCTGTGCCCCCCAAGGCGCGGCTGCGGTGATCATCGGCACGGTAGAATCGTTCGGTCAGGCGCGGCAAATGCAACGGATCAATGCCGGGGCCGTGGTCTGTGATCGTGATACGCACCGCAGGCCCGCGCAAAGACGGATCGCGCAGGGTGGTTTCAACGTCGATCTCGACCGACTTGTCAGTACCGCCGTATTTGATCGCGTTCTCGATCAGGTTGGTAAAGACCTGCATCAGCTGGTCCGTATCGCCAGTCAACGGCAAGGGGTCCTCTCCGATGCGCGGGGTCAGGGTTACATCGGCCTCGACCGCAAGCGGGTTCAGGTTGCGCAGCGTTGATTGCAAGACATAGCGCAGATCGACCTTGTCGGTGGGGCGCACCCGTTCATCGGATTCCACACGCGACAGCGACAGCAAATCTCCGACCAGCCGGTTCATGCGCTCTGCCTCGCCTGTCATAATGCCCAGAAAGCGGTCGCGCGCGGCCGGATCATCGCGCGCAGGGCCGCGCAGGGTTTCGATAAATCCCATCAATGCAGTCAAAGGTGTGCGCAGTTCATGGCTGACATTGGCAACAAAATCCCGGCGGACCTGACTGGCTTTGGTCACTTGGGTAATGTCCTGAAAGCTGAGCAAGACATAATCCATGCCCACGACTTTGCGCACATGGACCTGATACGTGATATCATTGGTGCCGTCATTGGCCAGAAAAAGCGCCTCGCGGGGGTTGTCGTCTTTCTGGCACAGCTCGACAGCATCGACCAATGTGGGCTGGCGCAGCACGTTGATATAGTGCCGTTCCAGCGCGCCTTTGCCGACTAGGGTTTCGGCGGCAGCGTTCATCGCCACGATCCTTTCCTCCCGGTCAACGGCCAGTGTCGGCAAAGGCAGGGCCGCCAATAGGTTGGGCAAATGTGGCCTAAGCACCATGACTTAAATCGGCTTTAGATCGGTGCGAAACCGGCGCGCGTTTTCCTGATAGTGTTGGGCGCTTGCGGTCAGCCCTGCAATCGCCGCAGCATCCAGTTCGCGCACGACCTTGCCCGGCGCGCCCATCACCAGCGATCCGTCCGGGATCACCTTGTTTTCGGTAATCAGCGCGCCTGCGCCGATCAGGCAATTCTTGCCGATCTTGGCCCCGTTCAGCACGGTGGCCCCCATCCCGATCAGCGAATTATCCCCGATCGTACAGCCATGCAGCATGACCTTGTGGCCGATCGTGCAGTTTTCGCCAATCGTCAGCGGGCAACCGGGGTCCGTATGGAAAACGCAGTTTTCCTGCACATTGCTGCCTTTTCCCACATGAATCACCTCGTTATCCCCGCGCAAGGTGCAGCCGAACCATACCGACGATCCGGCCTCTAGGACGACATTGCCAATCACATTGGCATCCGGTGCAACCCATGCATCCGGGTCTATGGTGGGGGCGATATCGGCCAGGGCGTAAAGGGTCATTTCGTTTCCTCGAATTCGGCTTGCAGTGTGCGGACATGGTCTACCAGATTGGGCTGCTGGGAAAGGCGCAAACGTTCTGCGGTGATGATTGATTTCAACCGCGCTTCAGTGTCGACCAGATCATCGTTGATCAAAACATAGTGGTAGCCATCCCAATGGCTGATCTCGTCCCAGCTTTTCTCCATGCGCAAGGCGATGGTTTCAGGGTCGTCCTGCCCGCGTGTTTCCAACCTGCGTCGCAGTTCCTTGATCGAGGGCGGCAGGATAAAGATCGACAACACATGCTGCTTCAAAGCTGAATTGCTGATCTGCTGGGCACCCTGCCAATCCACGTCGAACAACACGTCACGCCCGTTGTCGATAGATTTTTGCACCGGCCCTTTGGGGGAGCCGTAATAATTGCCAAAGACCCGCGCGTGTTCCAACATCTCGCCGTCATTGACCATGGTGCGGAACTTGTCTTCGTCGGTGAAAAAGTAATCCTTGCCGTCGACCTCGCCCACACGCGGGGCGCGGGTGGTGGCGGATACCGAAAATTGCAGCGATGCATCCCAGTCGCGCAGTTTGCGCGCTAGGGTAGATTTTCCCGCCCCCGAGGGCGAGCTGAGGATGATCAAAAGGCCGCGGCGGTCGCTCATGGGTTACTCCACATTCTGTACTTGTTCACGCATCTGGTCGATCACGGCCTTTAAGGCCAGCCCGACCCGCGTAAGGTCTGTGTTTTGTGCCTTTGCGCACAATGTATTGGCCTCGCGGTTGAATTCCTGCATCAGGAAATCCAGCTTGCGCACGACCGCGCCACCCTGCCCCAACAGATCGCGTGCGGCGGCGACATGCGCAACCAACCGGTCGATTTCTTCGGTAATGTCTGATTTCACGGCAATCAGTGCAAGTTCCTGCGCCAAGCGGTCCGCATCAACGCCTTCGCTATTGTCCAGCACCCGTGCAAGATTGCGCTGAAGCGTTGTGGCCATCTCGGCTTTGCGCGCCTCGGCCAACGCGGCGGCTTGTGCGGTCAGGGCTTCAACCTCGGCCAGTTGCGTCATCATCACTTGGGTCAAGGCAGCGCCCTCGCGGGTGCGCATCGCGTTGAAATCGGCAAGCACGGCAGGAAACTCTGCCAACAGCGTTGCGGCAAGCGCTTCGACGTCATCGACCGTCGTCGCCTGTTCGAGCACGCCGCGCATGGTTACGATATCGGTTGCTTTGGACGGGGCCAGTGACACGCCCGCATCCATTGCGCGCGCTTCGATCTGGTGCAGCGCATTCAGCACGGTTTCAAGCTGCGCTTCGTTAACAGCAAGGCTGCCGGCGGTCTCATCTCTGGTGATGCGCAGATTGCAGGTTACGTTGCCCCGCGCAATTTCCGCGCCAAGCGCGCTGCGCAAACCGACCTCGAGCCCGTCGACCCAATCGGGCACACGCAAGCGCAGATCCAACCCCTTGCCGTTGACCGATCGCAGTTCCCACCCCCAAGAATGCGGCACCAACGCACCACTGGCAGAGGTAAAACCCGTCATCGAACGTATCATGGATTTATCCCCTAAGATGTGCTAATGGGTCAGGCTTTAAGGCCAAACCATCATTTGGGGCAAGTCGAAAGCCTATGAAGCTTACTGCAAAGCCCTTACGAAGAGATTAACCACATGATTCATTTTCTCTGCAAATTTGATAAGAACTCGATATGAACTCAACAAGACCAATCAAGGCAAGAATGTGCCGGTAAGTGGGCGAACCCACGCGAACGTATTTTAGCTTCTGTCTGACGCAGACAGATTATTGATAAGGGCAGCGCAGGTAGATGGACAACTTAACAAAAAATGAACAGAATGTTGTAAGCATGACAGATTACAACCCAGATCAAAGTTTTGCCATCCTATCGCAGGTCGAGGCCTATTGGGATGCGCTGCGCGGCGACCAATTGTTGCCCAAGCGGTCGGACATTGACCCGCGTGGTATCGAAAACGCGCTGGAATTCGCCTTTATCCTAGAACGTGTTGCCCCCGGCGTGGCCCGTCTGCGGATCGCGGGCAGCCATTTGAGCGATTTGATGGGCATGGAAGTGCGCGGGATGCCGATCACGGCGTTCATGACGCCGTCCTCACGCCGCCAATTCAGCGACATGATGGAGGAAGTCTTTGAGATGCCTGCAACCGCCATGCTGACCCTGAAAAGCGATGTCGGCGATCTGAATGCGCGGATGGTCCTGTTGCCGTTGAAAAGCGATATGGGCGACACCAGCCGCATGTTGGGCTGCCTTATGGCCCAAGGGGACATGACAGATACGCCGTGCCGCTTTGATATACAGCGCATGCAGATCACGTCGGTTGCAGATAAAATGAACAAAACCATTGACGTGTCGACTGAACCGGCACCGCAAAAGGGCTTTGCCGAACCAGCCAAGGAATATGACGCAGCCACGAAAAAGCATCGTCCACACTATCTGCGTTTGGTGAAATAAGAAGACTGAAAGACACCGGCAAGCCTAGACGCCTGACCAACAGTTCCCGACAAAAAGCCGCGCAGACCCAAGGGTTCGCGCGGCTTTTCTTTTTGGATTAGCGATTTAAACGGCAGCTTTGGCCTGATGCGCCGTCCGGCGACCCGAAAGTTCCTCTGCGACAAGGAATGCCAGTTCAAGCGACTGGCTTGCGTTGAGGCGCGGATCGCAGGCAGTGTGATAACGGTCGGACAGATCTTCGTCTTGGACCGCGCGCACCCCACCCGTGCATTCGGTCACATCTTGGCCGGTCATCTCGAAATGAACGCCACCGGGCACAGTACCTTCGGCTGCGTGAACGGCAAAGAATTCACGCACTTCGCGCAGAACAGAATCGAAAGGCCGCGTTTTATAGCCGCTTGAGGATTTGATCGTGTTGCCATGCATCGCATCACAGGTCCAAACCACGTTGGCCCCTTCTTCCTGCACGGTCTTGATCAAGCGCGGCAGGTGGTCGCCCACATTTCCGGCACCAAACCGTGCGATCAGGGTCAAACGACCTTCTTCGTTTTGCGGGTTCAGCGTTTTCATCAACTGCTTCAGGTCGTCGCTGGTCATGGTCGGGCCACATTTCAGACCGATGGGGTTTTGCACACCGCGGGCGAATTCCACATGCGCCCCGTCCGGCTGACGTGTGCGGTCCCCGATCCAGATCATGTGGCCAGAGCCCGCCAGCCATTTGCCGGTTTGGCTGTCCTGACGGCAAAGGGCTTCTTCGTATTCCAGCAAAAGCGATTCGTGGCTGGTATAATATTCCACCGATTGCAGGGTATGCGCCGTTTCCGACGTGACGCCCGCAGCCGCCATGAAATCCAGCGTGTCGGAAATCCGGTTGGCAATCTCGCGGTATTTTTCGGCCTTTTCGCTTTCGGTAAAGCCCAAGGTCCAGCCGTGGACCTGATGCACATCTGCATAACCGCCAGTTGAAAAGGCACGGATCAGGTTCAGCGTTGCCGCTGCCTGCGTGTAGGCGCGCAACATCTTCTTTGGGTCGGGAATCCGCGCCTCTGGCGTGAAGGCCAGTTCGTTGATGATGTCACCACGGTAGCTGGGCAGTTCCACACCGTCGATCACCTCTGTCGGGGCCGAACGCGGCTTGGCAAACTGGCCCGCCATGCGCCCCAGCTTGATCACAGGCACCTTGGCACCATGGGTCAAAACGATTGCCATTTGCAGCATGACCTTGAACGTGTCGCGGATCATGTCACTGCTGAACTGCTCAAAGCTTTCTGCGCAATCGCCGCCCTGAAGCAAGAACGCTTCGCCCCTGCCCGCAGCCGCCAGATGCTTTTTCAGCCGCCGCGCTTCTCCGGCAAAGACCAACAACGGATACCGAGACAGCTCTGCTTCGACCGCGTGCAACGCGTCCTGATCTGGATAGTCGGGCATCTGGATCCGCGGTTTGTCGCGCCAGCTTGATTTGGTCCAATCGGTCATTTTGTCTCTCCGAACTACGCATTGCACCCAAAGGTGGCGCAAAGATTTGAACCTGTGGTATACAAAAGCCTAGGTCGAGTGACCAGAACTGAAATTCATCCTATTGACCTTGACCCTGCCCCGTGAGCAAGGTTTCCGTCAGGTTTTGAAAACTTCATGCCAAGCTAGTCGCAAGATATCCCTATGAAAGGTAAAGCGATGTCAGAGCACCGTCCTGCCACACGCGTCCCTTTGGACGAGAACAAGCCGCGTATGTTTGTTTTTGTATTGCTCGAAAACTTTACCATGCTCAGCTTTGCGTCGGCGGTGGAATGCCTGCGTATCGCGAACCGGATGGAGGAGCGCGAAGCCTATGCTTGGCGGCTGATCGGTGAAGGCGGTGCAAGGGTACGGTGTTCTGCGGGGGCCGAATTTACGCTGGATGATGATCTGGACGAATTGCGGCGTGACGATACGGTAATCGTCTGCAGTGGCATTGACGTTCAGGCCGCCACGACCAAAAAGCTTCTGGGCTGGCTGCGCCGCGAGGCACGCAAGGGCATTATGGTCGGTGGCTTGTGCACGGCGGCCTATACGCTGGCCAAGGCAGGTCTGCTGGACGGCAAGAAAGCGACGATCCATTGGGAAAACCAAGATAGCTTTTCCGAGGAATTCGAAGAGGTCAATCTGACCAAATCGGTGTTTGTCGTCGATGGCAACCGCATGACGACGGCAGGCGGAACATCGTCGATTGACCTGATGCTAAAGCTGATTGCTGACGATTTCGGCGAAGAACTGGCCAATGCGGTTGCAGATCAGCTGATTTACAGCTCGATCCGGACAGATCAGGACACGCAGCGTTTGTCTGTGCCGACACGGATCGGCGTGCGCCACCCCAAGCTGAGCCAGGTCATCCAGATGATGGAAGCCAACATCGAAGAACCGATCAGCCCGTCATCGCTGGCCCGCTTTGTCGGCATGTCAACCCGCCAGCTTGAGCGTCTGTTCCGCCGCTATCTGAACCGTAGCCCCAAGCGGTATTACATGGAACTGCGTCTGCAAAAGGCCCGCAACCTGCTGATGCAAACCGACATGAGCGTGATCAATGTGGCGCTCGCCTGTGGTTTTGCCTCGCCGTCGCATTTTTCAAAGTGCTACCGCGCGCATTATGACACAACCCCCTACCGCGAGCGTGGCTCGCATGCCGCACGGTTGTCGATCTGAGCGGCGAAATCTGCGTCTGAGCCTATATCGATCCAGCGCAACGCGTTCGCGAAAGCAAGCCGCCTAAATCGAGGCAACTTTTTTCAACTGGCTCAAAACGGCGTTGGCTTCGGTCAGCTGTTCATCCATCACTTTGATGATGCGATCCGACTGGGATTGCATGTCGCTGACCATCTTGTCGAATTCCTTGAGCGGGTCCCAGGTCACGGCCTTTTCCCACGCATCCCAACCATCACCAAGTTTTCCGCTCGCAATCTTCTTGAACATCCCCTCGTCGCGGGCCTTGATAAAGGTCTTGCCCCAGAACGAGGGGCTGGTCATCTTGAAAAAGCTATCCCCCAAGACGCCCAAGACACCGACCGCCTTTGTCGCGCTGGTCGACATTGATTTAGCTCCGGCCTGCAAAGCAGGTTCAATCGCCGAAACATTCATTCCGACCACTTCCTTGATGATATCCTTGTTGGCTTTGGCCACTTCGGTGGCTTTCATCGCGCCCATTTTAGAACCGGTTACGGTGATCTTGGCCAACGAATTAAGGATGGTAAGAACAAGCGCCGCAGCATCTACGGCATCGCCCGTTTTCTTGAAATCTTTCTTCCCTTTTTTGATTTCCCCAGACAATGAGGCGGTTGTATTGATCTGCTCTTTCTTGGCCTGCTCAAGGTTCTTGATCCGCGCCTCGACCGTCGCAATGAGGGTCTTGAGGTCCTTGCGTTTGTCCGGCGTCAAAGCATAGTCTGGAATGATGATCTGGTCGCCCGGTTGGATCTTGTCAGGGTTTGGCCGCGTTTTTCGAAACTTGGTGTTCACGGGGTCTTTGTAAATCGTAACGAAAGATTTGATCCCATAGAAACGGGCGATCTTGTCAAGGTTTTCGCCCTTCTTCACCGTGTGTACAATCGTTTTCGCCATGCCATTTCCTTGCAAGCTATTGTCTTGGTTTTCTTATTTCTAAATAAATGATGCCTTAGTTATAATTTTGACCCCGTTTTCCCCCCGCAATCAAGTCTCTTGAACACCGTACGACGTGACAGGCATCGTATCCTTGGTTCACGGCCGTTGACTGCCCTGTTCAAAGCCTCAGGCACAGAGTTTCGAATACTCCCACTCTGCCGCTTCTCTGCGAAACCTTAACAATTTTACTATTTCCGCATAAGGGCTTAAGTTCACGAACGGTTTGGCTAGTTCCTTCCACCAACTTTAATGAAGGCGTCACCATGGCTACCAAAACTAATCTGCACCCCCGTAATCAACACAGAGAAGGTTACGATTTTGTACGTTTAGTGGCGGATTCACCTGAGCTTGAGGCGTTTACGATCCGCAATCCTGTCGGTCATACGACGATTGATTTTCAAGACGTGTCGGCGGTCCGTATGCTTAACCGGGCCTTGCTAAAGACGTATTACGATATTGGTTTTTGGGATATTCCTGACAACTACCTGTGCCCTCCAATTCCCGGTCGTGTCGACTACATCCATTATCTGGCGGACTTGCTTGCCTGCAGCAACAATCAAGAAGTCCCGCGTGGGCCTCAAATCAAAGCGTTAGACATAGGCACCGGTGCTAGCTTGGTGTACCCCCTTACGGGCCAGAGTGAATATGGCTGGGATTTCACTGGCGTCG
Source organism: Sulfitobacter sp. (assembly GCF_041552635.1). Classification (GTDB taxonomy): domain Bacteria; phylum Pseudomonadota; class Alphaproteobacteria; order Rhodobacterales; family Rhodobacteraceae; genus Sulfitobacter. The sequence goes on along the minus strand of NZ_JBFEKM010000068.1, from coordinate 1,026 downwards.
ATATCGACCCGACTGCGATCAAATCGGCTCAGCAGATTTGCCAATTCAACAAGCTGAAAATCACGCTCAGACAACAAAATATACGTGAGAATATCTTTAGAGGCGTGATCGAACCCAGCGATGTTTTTCACATCACCCTGTGCAACCCGCCTTTCCATGCTTCCCTTGAAAAAGCCAATAAAGGTACCCAGCGAAAGTGGGCTAACCTTGGTAAGGGACATTCAAGAAAACTCAATTTCGGGGGGCAAAACGCCGAACTTTGGTGTCCGGGTGGCGAGATAAAGTTTATCGCCACCATGGTTAAACAGAGCATGGAATTCGCCGACCAGTGCCTGTGGTTTAGCTCGTTGGTCTCGAAAAAGGATAACCTTCAGCCACTTTATAGAATTCTGAAAAATGCTAAAGTTGCTGATTTTAAGGTGATCGAGATGGCACAGGGGCAAAAAACAAGCCGTTTTATAGCTTGGACTTACATTAGAGAAAATAAGAGATCTCTATTTTTGAATGGAGCTCGTCAATAGAACGAATGGCAATCTCTTGCATAGATTGGGGAACACAAGCGGTGAACTCGGGTCGCTGTGTGTGTAGGTCGCAACTGGATGACGCATGTTCTGCGCGTCAAAAACGTATGTGAAAACTGGGGTTTCGCTAGGCCCACACTCCAGAAATCTCAAGTGAGGCTACAACGTCCGATCTTTGAGCAATTCCGAGAGAATGGTGTTTGGGAAACGACGCGATAGTGTCACAGCAAAGAAGGTTTCGCCAATACCTTGCAGACGATCTGCTTCGACCAGCTTGCCGGTGCTTAATTCGTCTTGAACGACGATGGGTGGCAGCACGGCAAGGCCGACGCCTTCACGCGCAAGTAGGCGCATCATTGCCATGTCCTCGACCTCGGCTGCGATCTGCGGCCGGATGCCAAGCCGCTCGGTCAGGGCATCAAAGCCGATCCGCACGCCGGTGTCACTTGTTGGCAGGATAAACGGTAGGCGTGCCAACAGTTCGCTCAGACCAGAAATGCCGCCC
>NZ_JBFEKM010000067.1:0-20330 GCF_041552635.1 Sulfitobacter sp. | reverse complement strand
GATGCTGCCAAAGATTGCACAGGATCGCCCCGGCCTGCCGGTGATTGTGATTTCTGCGCAAAATACCATCATGACCGCGATCAAGGCCGCCGAGGCCGAGGCCTATGATTATCTGCCCAAACCGTTCGATCTGCCCGACCTTATGAAGCGCACAGCCCGCGCGCTGGAGCGCAATGGTGCGCCGCGCCGCGTTGTCGAGACGAATGATACAGGTGACCGCGATGATCTGCCCCTCGTGGGGCGCACGCCGGTGATGCAGGCGCTATATCGCGTTGTGGCGCGGGTGATGAACACCGATCTACCAGTCTTGATCTGGGGTGAATCCGGCACCGGTAAATCCTTGATCGGCAAGGCAATTCACGACTTTTCTGATCGTCGCAATCTGCCGTTCGTCACCGTCAATTCGGCTGAACTGCAGGACATCGAAGGGCCTGCACGGGTTCTGGCGCGGGTGCGTGGCGGTACATTTCTGATCGACGAAATCGGTGATTTTTCCGAGGAAATTCAGGCGCGTATTGCACGCATGATGGACACGCCGGGCGAACATGCGCCACGGTTTCTGGCCACCAGCCAATCCGATCTGGCCGCCGCGATGAAGGCGGGGAGCCTGCGGCGCGACCTTTACTACCGGCTGTCCGGGGCGACGCTGCATGTTCCGGCCTTGCGCGACCGCGTCGAAGACATCGGCCTGCTTGCCGCGCATTTTCTGGAACGTTCAGAAACCGGCAATACTGCACCGCGGGCGCTGTCCGATGGGGCCGCCAAGGTTTTCGCCAATTACCAATGGCCGGGCAACGTGCGCCAGCTTGAGCACGCGATGCGACAGCTGGCGCTGACCAGCCGCGCCCCCGAGATTACCCAAACCGAGGCCGAACAGGTCTTGGGTGCGCAGCCCGATCCCGAACCGTTGCGCGCGCAGGCCAATACCGAAAAACTGGGTGCGTCGGTAGAACGTCACTTGCGCCGGTATTTCGATCAGCACGGCTCTATGTTGCCGCCTCCCGGGCTTTATGCCCGTATTCTACGCGAGATCGAGGCCCCATTGATAGAAATCGCGCTCTCTGCAACCGCAGGCAATCAGGCTAAATGTGCTGATCTGCTGGGAATCAACCGCAATACCTTGAGAAAAAAGATCACAGACCTCGATATAGAGGTGACACGCGGTCGCAAAATGATGTAAAAGAGCCACATAACCGTGGCCATCAGGTATCAGAACCTGATCAGGACCACATAAATGGGCGGTTGGTGCATTCGTGCATCACATCATCGGTGAGGATAGCGGGTGCTAACCCGGTCACGCAGCTATTATCTTTTGCGGCTAGAGCGTTTGCGCCGTGTGCGGCGCTATCGCAATTTGGCGACCTTCGGGCTTGTGGTCCTTGGGCCTATTTTGGCGCTTGTCACCTATCTGGTGCTGGGGCCGTTGGGGCAGGGGGCCAGCACGCCAAGCCTCAGACTGATCCTGCTGACTGACCTTGTCTATATTTTACTGGTTGCCGCTCTTGTTTTCAGCCAGGTGGCCCGTTTGATTGCTGCCCGGCGGGCGAAATCTGCCGGATCGCGCTTGCATCTTCGGCTGACGGGTGTGTTTGCGCTGATGGCGCTGATCCCGACGGTCAGCGTTGCTGTTTTTGCGGTCCTCACGATCAACGTGGGGCTGGAGGGATGGTTTTCCGACCGGGTGCGCAGCGTGGTTGGCAATTCGCTGGCGGCTGCGGAAGCGTATGAATTCGAACAACGCGATGACTTGCGTACCGATGCCATCACCATTGCCCGCGCAATCGAGGCCGCCCGCGCCCAAGGCGTCAATATCCCCGACACCCAGCTTTTGGCCGAAGGCCAGCGCCAGATACAGCGCGGCTTGCGCGAGGCTTATCTGATTGATGGCACGGCAGAAATTCGTGCGCGTGGGGACAGGTCGTATCTGTTCGATTATGACGCGCCTACAGCAGACCAGATCACACAGGCGCAATCGGCTGGCGGGTCCCCCGTGGTAATCGAAGACTGGCCCAACAACGAATTCCGCGCATTGATCCTGCTGGGATCATATGTCGATCGTTACCTCTACATCAGCCGTGATGTGGATGGCAAAATACTGTCCTTGCTGGACGAAACCAAAGAAACCGTGCGGCTTTACCAGCAGCTGGAAAACGAACGCGGCAAGCTGTTGTTCGAATTCGGTCTGCTTTATGTGGGCTTTGCGTTGATCCTGATCTTGGCCGCCATCTGGCTGGGCCTGTGGTTTGCCGAACGCCTGTCCGGCCCCGTCGGGCGGCTGACCGGTGCCGCGCAGCAGGTCGGGGCAGGCGATCTTGAGGTGCAGGTCCGCGAAGAGAACGGCGATGACGAAATTGCGATGCTGGGGCGTTATTTCAACCAGATGACCAAGCAGTTAAAGGGCCAGCGCGACACGTTACTGGACAACACCCGCCAGATCGAACGCCGCCGGCGCTTGTTTGATTCTGTGCTTAGTTCGGTCACATCAGGCGTTGTCGGGCTGGACCCCGAAGGGCGGGTGGCCTTTGTAAACCGCTCGGCCATGCGGCTGTTGGATTGGGAAGAAGACCAGCAATCACTGGCGATTTCAGTCGCAATCCCCGAATTCGGACCTTTGTTCGACACGGTCGTGACGGGCCGCAATGAAGTCGCCCAAGCCGAGGTCAAGGTATCGCGTCAGGGCCGGATGGAGAACCTGCTGGTGCGGGTCGCGACGCGGCGCACGGATGATGGGCGGCTTGAAGGGTATGTGGTCGCCTTTGATGATGTGACCGATCTGGTCAGTGCGCAGCGCATGGCCGCATGGGGCGACGTTGCCCGCCGCATCGCCCACGAGATCAAGAACCCTCTGACGCCGATCCAGCTAAGCGCGGAACGCATCCAGCGCAAATTCGGCCCCAAGCTGCCCGATGATGCCGCAAGCCTTGAACAGATGACCGGCGTGATCATCCGCCAGACCGGCGACCTGCGCCGCATCGTCGATGAGTTTTCAAAATTCGCGCGGATGCCCGAACCTGAAACCTCGCTTCAGGATGTGACGCAGCTAGTGCGCGATGCAGTTTTGTTGCAGCGGGCAGGCCAACCCGGTGTCAAGATTACCGTAGATCAACCCAACGGACCTGTGATCGCGCAGGTCGACGCCACGATGGTGTCGCAGGCCTTGACGAACCTGATTAAGAACGCAGGCGAAGCCATTGAAAGCCTGACACAAAAAGGTGATATTGATGGCTTTGAACCGCAGATACAGGTCGCGTTACACACCACGGAAACGACCGTTGAAATAACCATCGCAGACAACGGCATCGGCCTACCCGAAGACCGCGCGCGCCTGTTCGAACCCTATGTGACCACCCGCAGCGAAGGGACCGGCCTTGGCCTGCCCATCGTCAAAAAGATCATCGAAGAACACGGCGGCACCTTGATGCTGGAAAACGCGCCTGTCTTCGCCAACCAGACCCATTTCGGTGCCATGGCAATCATCACCTTGCCCTTGGCCCCAACCTCTCAGCCCAACGTATTGGAGACCCAAGATGAGTGACATTCTAATCGTGGACGACGAACGCGACATTCGTGAATTGATTTCCGATATCCTTGAGGACGAAGGCTATGCCACGCGGCTGGCGGGCAATTCGGACGAAGCGATGAGCGCCATCAACGCCGAAGCGCCAGCGCTGATGGTGCTTGATATCTGGCTCAAGGATAGCCGGATGGACGGGATCGACATCCTCAAATCCGTCAAGCGCGACAATCCGGATGTGCCGGTCGTTATCATTTCGGGGCATGGGAACATTGAAATTGCGGTCGCCGCGATCAAACAGGGGGCGTATGATTTCATCGAAAAGCCCTTTAATATTGACCAGTTACTGGTGGTAATCCGCCGCGCGATGGAAACCTCGCGCTTGCGCCGCGAGAACCAAAGCCTCAAGCGGCGCGACGTGACCAGTACGGAAATGATCGGGACGTCGACATCGTTCAAGACGTTGATGGGTCAATTGGACAAGGTCACCAAATCCAACGGGCGGGTGATGCTGCGCGGCCCGGCGGGCGCAGGCAAGGAAATCGCGGCGCGCTATATTCATGCCAATTCTGCGCGTGCCGCGGCACCTTTTGTCACTGTCAACTGCGCCAGCATCGCGCCAGAGCGTATGGAAGACCTGCTTTTTGGTCGCGAAACGCCCGAGCGTGGGGTCGAACCGGGTCTGTTGGAACAGGCCCATGGCGGGGTGATTTTCTTTGACGAGGTCGCTGATCTGCCGCTGGGGACGCAATCGAAAATCTTGCGGGTGTTGGTGGATCAACAATTCACCCGCGTGGGCGGTGCTGATAAAATCCGCGTCGACCTACGGGTGATTTCAAGCACGAACAAAGACTTGGATGCCGCAATTCGTGCTGAGACCTTTCGGCAAGAATTGTATCACCGCTTGAATGTTGTGCCCATTTCGGTCCCGTCGCTGGAAGAACGCCGCGAAGACATTCCAGTTCTGGCTGAGCATTTTGTAACCGACTTTAACGCAGCCCAAGGCCTGCCATTGCGCGCCTTTACCGATGATGCAGTGGCGTTGCTGCAAACGATGATTTGGCCCGGCAACGTGCGCCAGTTGAAAAACCTTGTGGAACGGGTTTTGATCCTGGGCGACGGGTCAGGCCCGATCGAGGCACGTGAATTGCCCGGCGAGGATGAAAACACCGACGAAGACGGTCGCGTCGTGCTGTCGGGTGCGTTGGCGACCTTGCCGCTGCGCGAAGCCCGCGAGGCGTTCGAGCGTGAGTACCTGCTGACCCAGATCAACCGGTTTGGCGGCAACATCAGCCGCACTGCGAATTTCGTCGGCATGGAACGGTCGGCACTGCACCGCAAGCTGAAAAGCCTCGGGGTTGTGACCTCGGCCAAATCAGGCACGCGCATCGCCCATGTGGACGAAGACGCCGATGCAGTGACCTGACGGTTCCTAGCCTTGGTTGACGATCTGGAAACTGCCATCCTTATTACGGATCACGCAGGATGTTTCTGACAAGGCGGGCAGAGTGGTTGTCGCCCGTACCGGTGCTGCTTTGGCGACGCCCGGCGGGCAAGGTGGGATGGAAGCAGGCGCAAAGCCTGCATCGGCCATACATTGCACCTCGACGCGCTTGCGCAAACCGTCATTAGGGTCATATGTATAGATCTCTCCGGGCTCGAAATATCCCGGTATGGTCACGCATTGCCCCTCGCTGTTGCAGTTAACCCGCGGCGGGACGTAATAGGGCGGTTCGCGTACGATCCGGGTTGAGGCCGGAACTTTGGCCAGCGCCTCGACCTGACACGCAGTGGTTTGGCGTTGGACCACGGCAACGCTGGCACCGGGTTTGTAGTAGATATTCAATGGTGCGCAGGCTGCCAGTGCCAGCATGCCGCTTGTGCAAATCAATCGAATTCTCATTTTCACCACCTCTTGCCACCGTATGGGCTGCTTCCATTTAGACATTTGAATTGACCCTTGCATAGCCATCTGTCATTCAAAAATGTGGTCCATCCGGTGACGCCTCCGGCTAGGGGCCACCGGGCACAAAGCCAAAGGAACCCTTTCATGAAAGTGATTATCTGTGGTGCAGGTCAGGTTGGCTGGCAAATCGCACGTCATTTGTCCGGGGAACGCAACGACGTCACAATCGTCGACAGCAACGCCGATCTGGTGCGCCGTGCGACAGATACGCTTGATGTGCAGGGTATTGCCGGTTTTGCCAGCTATCCTGATGTACTGGACCGTGCCGGGGCCCGCGACGCCGAAATGATCATTGCCGCCACCCATTCGGACGAGGTCAACATGGTGACCTGTCAGGTGGCCCATTCGGTCTTTGGCATCAATCGCAAGATCGCGCGCCTGCGCAGCCAATCTTATCTAACGGCGATCTATTCCGACCTGTACCGCCGCGATCACATGCCCATCGATGTGGTCATCAGCCCCGAAAAGGAAGTCGCAGCCGCAGCCCTGCAACGCCTGTCTGCGCCTGCCGCTTTTGATACCGAAATCTTTATGGACGGTATGGCGCATCTGATCGGCATCCAGATCGAAGAAGATTGCCCCGTCGTGAACACGCCCCTGCGTCAGTTGACCGATCTGTTTTCCACCCTGCGCGCCGTGGTCGTCGGTGTGCGCCGCGATGGTACGCTGTTTGCGCCCGAATCCAAAGACCAGCTGTTTGTCGGCGATGCCTGCTATGTGTTCAGCCACCGCGATGACATCCCGCGCACGTTGGAAATCTTTGGCAAAACCACCAGCAAACTTGAACGTGTCGTGTTGGTCGGCGGCGGCAACGTCGGCCTTGCCGTCGCCCAAAGCCTTGAGCAGCGCGAAAAGCGCGTGCGCGTCAAGATGATCGAAAAAAGCCGCGCCATCGCGGAACATGCTGCCGAAGCGCTCGAACGGACGATTGTGCTGAACGGCGACGGTCTGGATGCGTCGCTTTTGGCCGAAGCAGGGATCAGCCGCGCCGACGCCATGATGGCCATCACCGATGATGACAAAACCAACATGCTGGCCTGCGTGCGCGCCAAGGCCGAAGGCTGCCCCTATGTGATCGCCCTGATCAACGACCCCACCTTGGTGCCCCTGATGGAACCGCTGGGGATCGACGCCTATATCAACCCGCGCGCCACCACCGTCAGTTCGATCCTGCGCCACATCCGCCATGGCCGCGTCCGGTCGGTCTATTCCATCGGCGATGCCGAAGCCGAAGTGATCGAGGCAGAGGTACTGTCAACATCGCCCATCGCAGGCAAACGGGTGTCCGATATTGATTTCCCCGAAGGGGCGCTGATGGGTATGGTGCGCAAAGGCGACCAAGTTATCCGGCCCTTGGGCAACACCCGCATTGAAGAAGGCGATGTGATCGCTGTTTTCTGCCTGGCCAAAGATGTGCCGCAGGTCGAACAGCTGATGCAGGTCTCGATCGACTTTTTCTGATGCAAGGACACGGGCAAGGACAGGACCAAATACGGGGCGACACGGCATGAGACGCAAAAGCCAGATCAGGGCCGGGTTTGTCGAATTGCCGCTGTTTTTGCTGATTTTCGGTATTTTCTGCGCCTCGATGATCATTCCTGCATTCTTTGCGGTCGTGACCCGTGATCATCTGGCATCACGGGCCTTTTTCTATTCCTGCCTGTTGGGCATGGTTGTCTTTATGCTAATCGGGATCGCCCATTCGGGTCGCAAAACCCGTCACGGGGCCTTGGGGCCGCTGTTGTCGCTGTTTTCAAGCTTCCTGCTTTTGCCCGCGCTATTGGCGATTCCCTTTCTCGAGGCCTTGCCCACCACCCGCTTTATCAATGCGTATTTCGATATGGTCAGCGCCATCACAACGACAGGCGCGTCCATGTTCGAAGACCCCGGACGGCTGAGTGATACCTTGCATCTGTGGCGCGCGCAGGTGGGGTGGATGGGCGGTCTTTTGATGTGGATCGCGGCTTCGGCGATCCTTGCACCGCTGCATCTTGGCGGGTTCGAAGTGACCTCGCAGGCCGAGCCGGGAAACCCCGATGCCCGCCGCAACACAACGGCCCCGATCAACCCGCGCCTGCGGCTGCTGCGCACGGCTGCTGCACTTGCGCCCACCTATCTTGCACTGACCCTGCTGCTGTGGCTCTTGTTGCTCGCCAATGGCGACCGGTCGCTGGTGGCGCTGTGCCATGCGATGTCTGTCATGGCCACGTCGGGCATTTCACCTCTGGGCGGAACCCATGACACAGGTGTCGGTTTTGGTGCGGAAATCGTGATGATGATGTTCATGCTGTTTTCCCTGTCGCGGCTGACCTTTTCCAAAGACACCATCACCGCCACCCAAGGCGGGCTGCGCACCGACCCAGAATTCCGCATGGGGCTGGCCTTGATCATTGGCGTCCCTGTTATCTTGTTTGCCCGACATTTTCTGGGCGCTTTCGACGTTGCCGCCAGTGCCGAAGGGCAAGAAACCTTTGGTGCCCTATGGGGGGCGATGTTTACCGTGACCTCTTTCCTGACCACGACCGGATTTGTGAGCGCATCCTGGGGAGAAGCACAAAGCTGGTCCGGGCTGGACACGCCGGGGCTGATCCTGATGGGGCTCGCCCTGATCGGCGGCGGCGTTGCGACCACGGCCGGGGGCGTCAAATTGCTGCGGGTGTTTGCGCTATATCGCAACGGGGCGCGTGAACTTGAACGGCTGGTCTATCCAAATTCGGTTTCCGGTGCGGGGGTCGTAGGACGGCGCCTTCAAAGCAACGGTGCCTTTATCGCATGGATCTTTTTCATGCTGTTCGCCATGTCGCTGGCTGGCGTGACATTACTGCTGACCTTCGTAGGTGCTCCGTTCGAAGAAGCCTTGGTGATGTCCGTGGCCGCGCTGACCACCACTGGTCCGCTGATCGAATTTGCAGCCGACGCACCGATTTCCCTGATCCAGCTAAGCGATACGGCCAAAATGATCCTGTGCGGTGCAATGGTGCTTGGACGGCTCGAGACCCTCGCCATTATTGCGCTATTGACCCCGGATTTGTGGCGCGCGTGACACGATAGGCAAGCTGTTGCAGCTGACGGATTCACATTGGGGGTGGAATCTCTGCGCGCGGGCCGCCATAGTTAATTCAACAGGGGGTTCGATCCGCGAACACCAGCAAGAAAAACAGCAAGAACAAGGGCGAGACCATTATGGCGTCTGACAGACAGAACCTTCAGGATGCATTCCTGAACCATGTGCGCAAAACAAAGGTGCCAGTCACCATATTCCTGATCAACGGGGTCAAGCTGCAAGGCGTGATCACGTGGTTTGACAATTTCTGCGTGCTTTTACGCAGGGATGGGCAGTCGCAGCTTGTGTATAAACACGCGATATCAACCATCATGCCAAGCCAGCCGATCTCGCTTTACGAGGGTGAAGACGCTTCTTGAGCCGCCCAACTTTTCAGATAGACGACACCGACGGGCCTAAGTTTACACGGGCTTGGGTGTTGCACCCTGACATCAAAAACAACAATGACCGCCGATTGGCGGAGCCGGCCTTGGCCGAAGCAATCGCCTTGGCCGAAGCCTTGCCACAGCTTGAGGTTGAAGGTGCTGATATTGTGCCGTTGCGCACCGTCAGCGCCGGGATGTTGTTCGGCTCTGGCAAGATCGAAGAGCTGAAACGCAAATTCGAAGACGCCGAAGTCGAACTGGTTTTGGTCGACGGGTCCGTCACGCCAGTGCAGCAGCGCAACCTTGAAAAAGCTTGGGGCGTGAAACTGTTGGACCGCACCGGCCTGATTCTCGAGATTTTCAGCGACCGTGCTGCGACCCGTGAAGGCGTCTTACAGGTCGAAATGGCTGCGCTGAACTATCAGCGTACCCGACTTGTGCGCGCATGGACCCACCTTGAACGTCAGCGTGGCGGGCTTGGCTTTGTCGGTGGTCCGGGCGAAACCCAGATTGAATCGGACCGTCGCGCCATTGATGAACAGCTTGTCCGCTTGCGCCGGCAGTTGGACAAAGTCGTAAAGACCCGCGCGCTGCACCGTGCTGCCCGCGCCAAGGTGCCGTATCCGATTGTGGCACTGGTCGGTTATACCAACGCTGGAAAATCGACACTTTTCAACCGCTTGACCGGTGCCGATGTTATGGCCAAGGACATGCTGTTTGCGACACTAGACCCGACGATGCGCAGCCTTGTACTGCCCGACGGTCCCGAGATCATTCTAAGCGATACCGTTGGTTTCATTTCTGATTTGCCAACGGAACTGGTCGCAGCCTTCCGCGCGACCCTAGAAGAAGTGCTGGCCGCAGATATCATCTGCCACGTGCGCGATATCTCGCATGCGGAAACGGAAGAGCAGGCGCAAAACGTCCGCGATATTCTGACGTCTTTGGGCGTGCCCAAGGAAACCCGCAGTTTCGAAGTCTGGAACAAGGTTGACTTGCTGGCCCCGGACCGCGCCGATGCCGTGCGCGCACGCGCAGAGCGTGACCCGAACGTGCTGGCGATCTCGGCCGTTACGGGCGAGGGGCTTGAACAGTTGCAGTCCGTGGTCGCCGAAGCCTTGCAAGGGGTGGTGCGCGAGACTGACCTTGAGCTGGGGTTTGATCAAGGTAAAGAACGCGCTTGGCTCTTTGCCCAAGAGGTTGTTCTGCATGAAGAACAGACCGACACTGGCTTTGTTCTGACCGTGCGGTGGTCTGCCCAACAAGAAGCGCAATTCCAGCGGTTATAGCCACCGGTCACTGCGTGCATAATTTTTTCTAAAAAAATTGCCCGGAAAATTCGAATTTTCCGCTCCCTGCTGCATATGTATCTTAGACAGAATGGCAGGGGGCCTTATGACGATACTCATTCTCTACATCACGACTTTTGCCGTTTTTCTTGGGCTGGACTTTCTAGGCCTGAATTTTCTGATCAAACCGGTCTTTGCCCGCGATATCGGACCTTTGTTGTTGGACAGTTTTAGACTGTTACCCGCCTTTATTTTTTATGCGTTCTACATTGCCGTGCTGCTTTATTTCGTATCCGTGCCGGGTCTTGCGCAGGACAAAAGCGTTTTGTGGGTCTTCGCGCAGGGTGCGCTGATCGGCGCCTTGGGATATGGAACGTACGAGTTTACCAACCTTGCGACCTTAAAGGATTGGACGCCCCAGATGGTGGCGACAGACTTTAGCTGGGGCGTCATTTTGACGGGCGTTTCGGCCACGGCTGGTGTTTGGTTAACTAGGGTCTTTACCTGATTGGAACGCCGGGTTGGGGGCCAGCCCCCCGACCTTTGGCCGTCCCCCGGGATTTTTTTCCATTTGGAATCAAGGGCCCGTTTCAGAGGCAAAGCGCCATGCGCCAGGCTGTAGGGCGTTAAGATGCCAGTCACCGATTTGAGCACGGATAAGGCGCAATGTTGGCAAGCCGACATGGGCAGTCATCCGGCGAACCTGCCGGTTGCGACCTTCGGTGATTGTGATGGACAACCAGGCATCGGGCACTGATTTGCGGAATCGCACGGGGGGATCTCGCTCCCATAAACCCGCTGGAGCTTCGATGAGCGCGACTTTGGCAGGTGCGGTTTTGCCATCTTTCAAAGTGACACCTTGGCGCAAGGCTTTCAGCGCTGTTTCATCTGGCGTGCCTTCGACCTGAACCCAATATGTTTTGGCCAGTTTGTATTTGGGGTGGGAAATCCGGGCCTGAAGCGCGCCGTTATCTGTCAGCACCATCAAGCCTTCGCTGTCGCGGTCCAACCTGCCTGCGGGGTAGAACCCTTTTTCATCGATAAAGCCCGATAATGTCGGGCGCGGTGACCCTTCGGTGCCTTTGTCGGTAAATTGCGACAGCACTCCAAAGGGTTTATTGAACAGGATGACGCGGTTCATGGCGCTGCCGGCAGTAGTTTGGTGATGCCGACCGATGCCGCGCGCGCGAGGCCTTGGTCCAAGGACATCGGGATGTATTCACCACGCCGCCAAAGCTGTGCCAGATCATCATAGTGCGGCGACAGAAAGTGGCCCGATTGGCCGGTCGATGTAACAAAAACCGAAGAATCGGGATCGGCAAAGTCATAGACCCCCCGGAACCCTGCGCCATGCACATTGAAGAAGGGGTCAGGCCCGCTGCCTGCCGTCCGGCCCCGCTGTAGGGTGTTATCGCCGCCAGAAGTAGATTGGCGGATGTTCACAAAATACCGCAGCAAGGGGACGTTGCCCAAGGTCTGATGATCATGTGTCGCCTGATGCGCATCGCCCCAACGCAAGGATTCAAGCTGGCCGCCCCATGTCTCGTTGATCCAGATCAGCGCGTCGTCTAAAGCCAGTCGCGCCATTTCAGGGCAGGCTTCAACCGGTCCGGATTGCAGCACGTCGCACCATATTCCAGCACCCTCGACGTTGCGAAAGACGCGTTCGATGAACAGGGGTTCGACGTGGTCGAATTCTAGCGCAAGCGGGCCAAGTTCGTCCTGAATCAGCCGCGATTGCAGCGCGCGCAGCCATGCCGCATAGATCAGCGGTTCGGGCATATGTTCATTCATCTCACCGGACCAGCCTGCCAACAGGACCAAGGCCCGCTGCCGCTGACGTTCGGCTGTGCCCTCGGGGGCGGTTTCGCCGGTGAACCACAGTTCAGCCCCGATCAAGGGCAGCAAGCTACGTGCGGTGAAGCTGACCGTATCAAGCTGCGCTTCGATAAAGCTGTCGCGGGTGTGGACTTGGCGGCGTTGCATCAGGTTGCGCCACCGCTGGATGCGTTGCGTGTCGCCCCATTTATACGAGACGTGATTGGGAAAGGGACGTTCGACGGTTTTGTTATTTGTATTGCCCAAGATGCCACCTTGGGGCGCAATAAATTCTGGATTGGAACTGAAGGGCAGGATACCTTGCCAGCGGTTTTGCGCGATCCAGCCGGGGGTGGGCATCCGGCCTTGGCTTTGGTGGCCCGGGTCGCGGGCCGGCAGCGCACCTATGGTTTTCATCGCGATCGTCTCGCGGTCGACGAAGGTCACGTTTTGCGACGGTGCAATATAGCCTTCGCTGGCCGCGATTCCGTCTTGGACGGATTTCGCCTCCATCATCGCCATGGCGGCGGCGACTGAGGTGTCATTGGGGCTAAGGGCGGTCCAGTTCACCGTTGCTACATGGCCAGGCGGCGTGATGGCGGCCAGATTATAGTGGCTACCGGGCAATACGGGGCCATTATCGGTCCAGCGCAAGGTCAGGGTGATAGGGTCGGCATCCTTGACTGTGATGATCGAGGCGCGTTTGACAAATTCTTTGAACCCGTCGGGCGTGCGGTATTCTTCGGTATTGTCGGGGTTTAGTTCCTCGATATAGACGTCCTGATCATCGGCATAAGACGAGGTCAGGCCCCAACCAAGGGCTGCGCTGCGCCCGGTCAGCACCACGGGAATGCCGGGGATTGTGCCGCCGATCACCCCGCCTGATTGCAGTTCCAATCTGGCAAGGTACCAGATTGCTGGTGCGGTAAAGCCCAGATGTGGATCATTCGCCAAAAGTGTCCCGCCCGATGCGGACCGATCGCGGGCTGCCGCCCATGCATTCGACGCACCGGCCAGATCAAAGCGTTTGAATGGCGACAACGGGGATGTGTCCATCGGGATATTTTCAGCAAACTGCGACAACCCCGGCACAAGGGCGGCATATTCTGGCAACGCCGCAATACCGCTGCCCGGCGCGTCGGGCAAAATATCGGCCAGGCGGTCCAGATCAGGCAAAGCCAGCGACGTGCGCGCGCGCAGCACCTCGGCGTCAAGATGTCCAGACAATTGCAGGGCCAACAACTTGACCAAGGCAACAGAATCAGCCGCCCGCCAAGGGGCGACAGGCGTATCAAACAGCAGCATTTCCGGGGCACCACGGCCCAACGCCTCGGAATTGATCTGGTCCAGTCGTGCGTTTACACCAGCGGCATAAGCATCCAGCGACGCGCGGGTTTTCGGATCAAGCGCCGACACTGATTGCACCGCCAGCGTGGCCAGATCGAAACGGCGCAGCAAGCGGTCAAGGCGCACGGTCCTGCTGCCGAACACTTCGGACAGACGGCCCTGAACCGTGCGGCGCATGGTGATCATCTGCCATAAACGGTCCTGCGCATGGGCAAAACCCAAGCCATAGAACACATCCAGATCGTTCTGCGCAAAGATGTGCGGCACGTTCGCATTATCGCGCACAATTTCGACCTCGGCGCGCAGGTTTGGCACTCGAACCGTATCATTGTAATCGGGCAGGGACCGCGAGGCGAGCCAATAGCCACCGATCAAGGCCAGAACCGCCAAGACGATCAAAAGGGAGGCCACACGCATGAGCCACCGGAATATCACTGCCATTTGACGCTCCTGTTAAAACCCGCGTGCGATTGACCAAAGCCAGCAGGGTGATAGGTGTTGTACCAGCCAATAGCGCAACTGATGGATAAGGAAAAGACGATGGCAAAACTCGCATTTTTGGGACTGGGCGTCATGGGCGGCCCGATGGCTGCACATCTGCAAAAAGCAGGTCATGATGTAACAGTGTACAACCGCACGACCGAAAAGGCCCGCCAATGGGCCGAAACTCATGGTGGTGCCATGGCGCAAACCCCGCGCGAGGCCGCAAAGGGTGCGGATTTTGTGATATCCTGCGTTGGCAATGACGATGATCTGCGGGCCGTAACCTTGGGCGACGACGGTGCGTTTGCCGGCATGACCAGCGGCGCTGTTTTCGTAGATCACACCACAGTATCCGCTGCGGTCACGCGTGAACTTTATGCGGTGGCGGATACGGCTCAGCTTAGCTTTATTGATGCGCCGATTTCAGGCGGTCAGGCCGGGGCGGAAAACGGCCAACTTTCGATCATGTGTGGTGGTGATCAAGGCGCGTTTGACCGTGCTTTGCCAGTGATGGAAGTCTATTCCAAGATTTGCCGCCGTCTGGGCGATAGCGGTGCTGGTCAGATGACCAAAATGTGCAACCAGATCGCGATTGCAGGGCTGGTCCAAGGCCTGTCCGAGGCGCTGCATTTCGCACAGAAAGCCGGTCTTGATGGCCGCGCCGTTGTCGAAGTGATCAGCCAAGGTGCAGCCGGAAGCTGGCAGATGGCCAACCGCTACGAGACGATGCTGGACGATAAGTTCGAGCATGGCTTCGCCGTTGACTGGATGCGCAAGGATCTGGGGATTTGTCTGGATACCGCCGACGAGATCGCAGCAAGCCTGCCGGTCACAGCGCTTGTGGATCAGTTCTATAAGGATGTGCAAAAGATGGGCGGCGGGCGATGGGATACATCAAGCCTGATCAAACGCTTTAGCTAATTTCGCCAATGTTGCAACCGGCCCGCTGATGGCGGGTCGGTTACTATTTAAATTCAATAACTTACGCATCAAACTTAAGGTATGATGCGCGAATATTTGCTGCCCTCAAGGGTTGCGCCAATCCGCAGGCCCGCGCGGCCAAACACCACAGCCAAGACGGGTGACAGCGCCGTGGTGGTATCGGCATTGACGCTTTCACCCCGGTCCGAGATCACATATTCAACGTTCGCCCCCGCAACCCAACCGGGCGAACGGCGGAAATTGCTTACCGCGTCTTGGGTCATGAAGAACAACACATGCGCATATTGCTGTGCGCCGATCTGCAAGCCGCCCGTTGCCTTGGTGACCGAATAATAATCCACCGTCACATCATCAATGCGAAAGGCACCCCGCCCATAGGCACCACCAATGCCAAGCCCGGCTTCGGTCACCAGCGGCATCACCAACATCCCGCTGGAGCGTTGCGCCAACTGGCGTGTATTGGGGAACTGGCGATACATTTCTTGTAGGGTCGCGTTGACGCGTGCGTCAATCATCACGCTGCCTCTGCTGCCGACACCGTTCCCGCAGGCCGCCACACCGCCTGCGCTGGCCAGTGCGCCCAACGCAAAAGCGCGGCGCGAAAGTCTAGAATTGCTCATGTTATTTTGCCTGTAATTACCTGTGCCGGTTTTCCCCGACTTACAGGCGACCTTATGCCGAAACTTCAGCGGTGTCACGGTTTTAGGGCCGGAATCGGCGGTGATTTGCCATCAGAGCGCCGAATTCTGATCCAATCCCAGCCCTAACCGTTCATCAATCGTGCCGCAGCGGGGGCGAAATAGGTCAAAACCCCGTCACAACCCGCACGTTTGAAGCCCATCAAACTTTCCATCATAATGCGTTCCTCGTCGATCCAACCGTTCTGGGCCGCAGCCTTGATCATGCTGTATTCGCCCGACACCTGATAGGCAAAAGTCGGCGCGCCAAAGGTGGATTTAACGCGCTGGCAGATGTCCAGATAGGGCAGGCCGGGCTTGACCATGACCATATCGGCCCCCTCGCGCAGATCGCGTTCAATCAGGCGCAAGGCCTCGTTGCTGTTCGCGTAATCCATCTGATAGGTTTTCTTGTCGCCCGTCAGCGCCCCCGATGCACCGACAGCGTCGCGGAACGGACCATAAAACGCCGAGGCGTATTTGGCTGCATAACTCATGATCATCACGTCTGAATGGCCGGCCCCCTCAAGCCCGCTACGGATCGCCGCGATGCGCCCATCCATCATGTCGGAAGGCCCGATGATGTTAGCGCCCGCCTCGGCTTGGGCCAGCGACATCTTGACCAATGCCTCGACCGTGCGGTCATTGACGATAATCCCGTTTTCGACAAAGCCGTCGTGACCGTTGATATTATAGGTATCAAGCGCCACGTCGGTCATAACGACCATCTGCGGCACGGCGTCGCGGATCGCACGGATCGCGCGGTTTGCATTGTTCTGCGGGTCCCAAGCACCGGCGCAATCTTCGGTGCGATCTTCGATGCCAGTATAAGGAAAGATACACATCGCACCAATGCCCAGATCAGCAGCCTCGCGAGCGGCCTCGACGATCTTGTCGACACTGCGGCGAAACACACCCGGCATCGAGGGAATCGGTTCTTCGATGCCCTCGCCGGAGCGCACGAAAACGGGCCAGATCAGATCACCGACATTCAGCGCGTTTTCACGCACCAAGGCGCGCACGCCCTCGGATTGACGGGTCCGGCGTAGACGGCTGGCAGGAAAAGAAGCTTGGGTTGGTCGCATGAAAAATGTCCTTGGATAGGGATGCACAAGGCTTGGCACGTATTTTTGCACGGCTCAAGGCTAGGAATTGCCGCAATCCATCGTTATGACTGGCAAAAGTTGCAGGGCGATACGTCCGTACGCGACGGTTCCTGAATCAAAGATGAGCTCCCATTGGACTGGTATCAGACAATATTCGAAGTGATCGACATGCGATCCTTCTCAAATCTCTGGTTTTGGATTGCCCTTGCTGTGATCTGGTCGACGGCCAGTCATTGGGTCTTGGGCGTTCCATATGACATGGTGCTGCGCGCCCGTCGTCACGGGGAACAGGCCCAGGTCGATCTTGAGGACATGGTGCGCATCAACGTTAACCGCATCCTTTATATCGCTCAGGTATCTGGCTTGTGGATTTTGGGGTTTAGCTGCTTTTTCCTGACCATGCTGCTGATATTGGCCGTGTTTTACAGCTTCCAGTTCGCCCAAGCGGTGCTGTTGTTGGCAGCCCCCCTAAGCATTGTCACCGTCCTTAGCCTGTCGACAGCCCAGCAGATCCGCGAAGAATCGGCCACCGGCGACCTGCTTTACAAGCGTCTGACGCGGCACCGCATCTACACCCAGATCATTGGCATGGTGTCGATCTTTATCACCTCGATGTGGGGCATGTACCAAAACCTGTATGTCGGTCCGTTCGGCGGTTGACAAACCCCACCCAAGGATCAAGTGACAAGGTCATGGCGAACACCTCTTATATCACGCTTTCAGGCGTGCCCGAAGGATTTGATGCGCGCGCGTTGCTGGACGAGCTTGGCAAAAATGCCGTGCCCGTGCTGCATGTGGCGCGCGACGACAAACGCATGGCGGCGATGCAATCCGCGCTGCGGTTTTTTGCCCCCGATGTCCCGGTTATCACCTTTCCGGGTTGGGATTGTCTGCCCTATGACCGCGTATCGCCCAATGCCGATATATCGGCGCAGCGTATGGCGACACTGGCGGGTCTGGTGCACGGGATGCCGGACAAATACATCCTGCTGACCACATTGAACGCGGCAACCCAACGGGTGCCCGCCCGCGCGATCCTGCGCGATGCGGCGTTTTCGGCCCGCGTCGGGGACCGCATTGACGAAAGCGCGTTGCGCAATTTTCTGGTCCGCATGGGCTTTGTCCAAAGCCCCACAGTAACCGAACCCGGCGATTACGCGATCCGGGGCGGCATCATCGACATCTATCCACCCGGCGATCTGGGTCCGGTCCGGCTGGATCTGTTCGGTGACACCCTGGATGGCGCGCGCCGGTTTGATCCGCTAACCCAACGCACCACTGAAAAGCTTGATCTGGTCGAACTTGCCCCCGTCAGCGAAGTCATTCTGGACGAGGGTGCCATCACACGATTTCGCCAGAACTACCGCATCGAATTCGGGGCCGCGGGTACCGATGATCCGCTTTACGAGGCGATCAGCGCAGGGCGCAAGCACCAAGGGGCCGAACATTGGATGTCGTTTTTCCATGCGGATTTGGAAACGCTGTTCGACTATCTGCCCAAGGCCACCGTCACGCTGGACGATCAGCTGACGCCGCAGCGTTTGGCCCGCTGGGACAGCATCGCCGATCAATATGAAACGCGGCGTATCGCCATGGCCAACCGGTCGAAAATGGACAGCGTGTACAAACCCGCGCCGCCTGAGGGGCTGTACCTGACCGATACCGCTTGGGAACAGGCGTTGATCGGCAAACGCGTCATCCAGTTCAAGCCGCTGCCGCAGCCCACCGGCCCCAATGTGTTGGATGCAGGCGGGCGGATGGGGCGCAATTTCGCACCTGAGCGCCAGCAAGAATCTATCAGCCTTTTTGGGGCGTTGGCGACACATATTAAAGCGAAACTTGAAGACGGTCCTGTCGTCATCGCGAGCTATTCCGAAGGGGCACGCGAACGCCTGACCGGACTGATCGAAGACGAAGGCCTGTCCGAAGTGATCCCGATCGCCAACGGCACGCGCATCGGCAAACGCGGTCTGCATTTGGCGGTCTGGGCGCTAGAGCACGGGTTTGAAGCGCCTTGGACTTTAACCGGAGACGCGGCGGGCAACAAATCCCGCATCACCGTGCTGTCCGAACAGGACGTGCTTGGTGAACGGCTGATCCGGTCGGCCAAACGCAAACGCCGCGCGGAAAACTTCCTTACGGAAACCCAGTCCCTCACGCCGGGCGATCTGGTTGTGCATGTGGACCATGGTATTGGCCGCTATCTGGGGATGGAGGTCATCACCGCCGCAGGGGCTGCGCATGAATGTCTGCTGCTGGAATATGCCGATAATTCAAAGCTGTATTTGCCAGTTGAAAACATCGAACTGCTGTCGAAATACGGCCATGACGAAGGTCTGCTTGACAAACTAGGCGGCGGTGCATGGCAGTCGAAAAAGGCCAAGCTCAAGGAACGCATCCGCGAGATGGCGGACAAGCTGATCCGCATCGCAGCAGAGCGCGCCTTGCGCAAAGCGCCCATCATGGACCCGCCTCCGGGGATGTGGGACGCATTTTCCGCGCGCTTCCCCTATACCGAAACGGACGACCAGATGTCCGCGATCAACGATGTGATCGACGATCTGACCTCCGGCAATCCGATGGACCGTCTGATTTGCGGCGATGTCGGCTTTGGCAAGACCGAGGTCGCCATGCGCGCCGCATTTGTTGCCGCGATGTCGGGCCTTCAGGTGGCCGTTATCGCACCCACGACCTTGCTGGCACGTCAGCATTACAAATCCTTTGCCGAACGCTTTCGCGGTTTTCCTTTGGAAGTCCGCCAGTTGTCGCGGTTCGTCACCACCAAAGAAGCCAATGCCACCCGCGAAGGCATGGCGAAAGGCACCGTTGATGTTGTGATCGGCACCCATGCTTTGCTGGCCAAGAACATCAAGTTCAACAACCTTGGCCTGCTGATCATCGACGAAGAACAGCATTTCGGCGTCGGCCACAAAGAACGCCTTAAGGCGATGCGCACCGACATTCACGTGCTGACCCTGACCGCGACACCAATCCCGCGCACCCTGCAACTTAGCCTGACGGGCGTGCGGGATCTGTCGATCATCGGTACGCCGCCTGTGGACCGTCTGGCGATCCGCACCTATGTGTCCGAATTCGACACCGTCACCCTGCGCGAGGCGCTGCTGCGCGAACATTATCGCGGCGGGCAGTCGTTTTACGTGGTCCCGCGTATTTCGGACCTGCCCGAGATCGAGGCGTTTTTGAAGGCGCAGCTGCCCGAACTGACCTATCTGGTGGCCCATGGCCAGATGGCTGCGGGAGAGCTGGATGACCGGATGAATGCGTTCTACGATGGCAAATATGACATCTTGCTGGCCACCACGATTGTTGAATCCGGTCTGGATATCCCGACCGCCAATACGATGATCGTGCACCGCGCCGATATGTTCGGCCTTGCGCAATTGTATCAAATCCGCGGCCGTGTGGGGCGTTCAAAAACCCGTGCCTATGCGTACCTGACCACCAAACCACGCGCCAAACTGACCGCGACCGCCGAAAAGCGTCTGCGCGTGCTGGGCAGTCTGGACACATTGGGGGCAGGATTCACGCTGGCGTCACAGGATTTGGACATTCGCGGCGCGGGTAACCTGTTGGGCGAAGAACAATCCGGCCAGATGCGCGATGTCGGCTTCGAACTGTATCAATCCATGCTGGAGGACGCGATTGCCAAGATCAAGGCGGGCGAAATGGAAGGCGTCATCGACGATGACGGTCAATGGGCACCGCAGATCAATCTGGGCGTGCCAGTTCTGATCCCCG
>NZ_JBFEKM010000066.1:0-20478 GCF_041552635.1 Sulfitobacter sp. | reverse complement strand
TACGCGCAAGCCGTGCCCTTAGCAAGCCCAAGCATTTTGCCGTTTCTCTGGCTCAAAAATATCCTGGGGCCCGGGGCAAAGCCCCGAATCTTAAATCACTGGGCAAAGCCCCGAGTCTTGAATCGCTGGGCACAACCCCTAATCCTAAATCAATAGGGATGCGCCCGCCCGTCCCATGTCTCAAAACATCCCGTGGTTGCAATATCCAACGCTGCAAACCGGCCAACCAGACCCATAACCGCTTCATCGACCGTAATGGCAGCCATATTGCCGCCCATACTGGTCTGGACCCAACCCGGATGATAAATCCCGACAGCGATCCCCTCGCCCTTCAAATCTGTCGCAAGGTTGCGCCCCAAATTCAAAGCCGCCGCCTTGGACGCGCGGTAAATATAGCTCCCTCCCCGTGCCAATTCCGACGACGCCATCTGCGAAGAAATGATCGCGATTTTCGGGCTCTGCGCCCTGCGCAGATGAGGCAACAGCGCCTGAATGGCAAGAAAGACGCCAGTCACATTGGTCGCGAAACTATGCGCCCAAAGATCCGCTCCAAAGCCCGTTTCGAGATCGTCATGCTTGTCCAGATAGACGCCCGCATTGCAGACCAACAGGTCCAATGCGCGGTCCCCCAGACTGGCCGCCATGGCGCTGTGATCGTGGGGATGGGTCACATCCAACTGGATGTCTGCCATCGGCGACCGTCCTGTCCCGAATACCTCGTGGCCTTGGTCTTTGTAGTGTGCGGCCAGCCCCGCGCCGATGCCGCGGGTTGCCCCAGTGATCAAAATCGTCATGGTTTGATGTTCCCTTGTCCCGCAGGGGGCATGCCCCGATCTGCGTGTATTCTATTGCGTTGAGCGTTTGGGCCGAAACGGCAGGGGCATCAGGGGCACACCTTCTTCGATCAAGGCGCGGGCCTGATCCAGCCGTGCTTCTCCATAAATTGACCGCTCTGGCGCGTCACCGGCATGCATGGCGCGTGCCTGCTTGACGAAATCCGCTCCGACATAGTCAGAGGAGCTTTCGACCTCCTTGCGCAATGCGTTGATCGCCTTTTCGACATCCGTTTGAGGCTTGGATAAAACTGTCGACGACGCACCCGCAGGGCTATCCTTTGTCTCGGGCCCCTTTGGTGCGGCTGTTTTCCGGGTCGTCAAACGCGGGGCCATGATCGCCTTGCTTACCTGATCAGAGCCGCAAACGACACAATTGACATGCCCCTGCTGCGCCAGCGCCTCAAAGGCCGATGTCGATTGAAACCAGCTGTCAAACAGGTGGTCCCGGTCACATTTCAAGGTAAATTTTATCATGTTAGCAGCAGTTTGCCCTTTTTCATCACCTTAGGCAATTAAATGGTGTCAATAAGGGCAGCGTCAAGCAGCCCCCATTTTGGCAGGCGACACGCCCGGGCGCGGATCAAAATCGCGAATCAAACGGCCAAGATCTGGCTCGCTGACCATTTTCATTGCTTTTTTGCGCGACACCCATTTGCGCCGACGCTGTCCAACTTCGGGGAAATTCTTTGCCAAAGCCTTAACCTCAACGGGGTAAAGCAATACAAGGACAGGGATGATCTCTCCGTCCGGCATCGTCTTGTCGTATGAATAGACCCCCAGACATCCGCCAACGGACCGCCCCGTAACCCCGGCTTCCTCCCAAGCTTCTTGCAACGCGGCGCGCGCTGGTGTTTGACCGTCCATCGGCCAGCCTTTGGGCACAATCCAGCGTTTGGAGCCGCGTGAGGTGATCAAAAGCACCTGCACCTTGCCCCGTCTGATACGGTAACACAGTGCCGCAAATTGCGACCGCACGTCGCCCTTGCGGGCACCGGGTATCGAAATGGGCAGTTGCTTGATCATATTGCCTCGGGTCGGGTCATGCCTCTATCGGAGCAGTTTAGCCGCAGGTTATACACAACACCAGTGATCCCCTTGCGCGCCCAATGCGCTTGGCGGATAGTGTAGATATGATGTTAAGAATGATCATTATTTTCGCTCTTTGGCTACCTTTCGGGGCGCTGGCGCAATCTGGCACTGTGACGGTTTTTGCCGCCGCCAGTCTGCGGGGTGCTTTGGACGAGGTTGCGACCGACTACGCGGCAAACGTGGCCCTGTCCTTTGGTGGCTCGGGCACGATGGCGCGGCAGGTTGCGGCCGGGGCACCGGCAGATGTGATCATTCTGGCCAATCCGGTCTGGATGGGCTGGCTGCAAGACAAGAGGCTGATTGATGGCACCGCCGCCGTTGATTTGCTCAGCAACAGCCTTGTGCTGATCGCACCTGCCGCCAGTACCGCCACACCGGACCCCGATAACCTGCTTGCTGAACTTGACGGCGCGCGTCTTGCCATGGGGCAGCGCGATGCGGTGCCTGCCGGTATCTATGCCCGCGAATGGCTGCAATCGACAGGTCAATGGGACGCCTTGGTGCGCCATCTTGCGGAAACTGACAATGTGCGCGCCGCGCTTGCGTTGGTCGCGCGTGGCGAAACCCCCTTGGGCATCGTCTACCGCACGGATGCATTAGCCGAAGATCAGGTGCGTGTGGTCTATGCCGTGCCGGAAGAATTGCACAGTCCTATTACCTATCCAGCTGCCGCCCTGACAGACAGCGGGCAGGCTTTTCTTGCGTATCTGCAAACCCCAGAGGCAATGTTGGTTTTTGCCAAACACGGCTTTGGGCAGATCACCCGATGACACCAGACGCCGCCGCATGGGACGCGCTGCGCCTGTCGCTTTGGGTGTCGGTTTGGGCCACCGTGCTGGCGGTTCCCTTGGCGCTTTGGGTCGCATGGGTGCTGGCGCGTCGTTCGTTTTGGGGCAAAGCATTGCTGAATGCGGCGGTGCATTTGCCTTTGGTACTGCCGCCCGTCGTGACGGGCTACCTGCTGTTGATGGCCTTCGGGCGCACCGCCCCCTTGGGCCGCGCATTAGAGGCGATAGGCCTGCATCTGGCGTTCCACTGGTCCGGTGCCGTCCTTGCCGCGACGATCATGGGGTTCCCCTTGATGGTGCGGGCCATGCGGCTTGCAATCGAAGCGGTTGACCCGAAACTTGAAGAAGCAGCCTTCTCGCTTGGTGCCCCGCGCTTGTCGGTCTTTACCCGTGTCACCCTGCCCCTGATCCTGCCGGGAATACTGGCGGGAACCGTGATGGGCTTTGCCAAGGCGATGGGCGAATTCGGGGCCACGATCACCTTTGTCGCGAACATCCCCGGCCAGACCCAGACCCTGCCCAGCGCGATCTGGTCGGCGCTGCAAATCCCCGGCGGGGAAAGCCAAGCGGTGGTCATGGTTCTGATGGCCTCAGCCGTGGCGATCAGCGCCGTGTTGTTGTCTGAGCTACTTGCCCGCCGCGTCGCCGCACGGATCGCAGGCGCATGACCCTCTCGCTTTCCCTGTCCCACCGCTTTGCCGATTTCACGCTGGAAATCGCGCTTGAGGCCGGGCCGGGCATCACCGCGCTTTTCGGGCGGTCGGGTGCCGGCAAAACCACTGTTATCAATGCCGTGGGTGGATTTCTACGTCCGGATCAGGGGTTAATCGCCGTGGATGGCGACGTCCTGCTGGACACAAAGCGCAACATTTTCGTACCGCCGCACAAGCGCCGATTGGGCACTGTATTTCAGGATGCGCGCCTGTTCCCACATCTGAGCGTCGCGCAGAATTTGATGTTCGGCGCGCGCTATGCACCAAAGGGCAGCGCGGGTCCCGGCTTTGACGATGTGGTCGCTTTGTTGGGTCTGGAAGACCTGCAAAATCGTGCGCCGGCAACCTTGTCGGGGGGGCAAAAGCAGCGGGTAGCCTTGGGGCGCGCGCTGCTGAGCCATCCCCGCATGTTGCTGATGGATGAACCGCTCGCCAGTCTGGACGGCCCCCGCAAACAAGAGATTTTGCCTTTTCTTGAGCGCTTGCGCGACGGCCCTCTTGGTCTGCCGATCCTTTATGTCAGCCATGCCGTCGATGAAATTGCCCGCCTCGCGGATACATTGGTATTGATCCAGAATGGCCGCGTTCAAGCCCAAGGACCGTTGTTCGATGTGATGGCAGACCCTGCCGCCGTGCCATTGCTGGGGGTGCGCGAGGCAGGTGCCGTGATCGAAGCCGATGTCATTGCCCATGGGACCGACGGCATATCAACGCTGCGGATCAGTGCCGGAGAGATCGAACTGCCCGGTGTACAGGCAGGCATCGGCGCGCGGGTGCGGCTGCGGGTGCTGGCGCAGGATGTGATCTTGTCGCTGAACCGCCCCAAGGGGTTGAGTTCGGTGAACGTCCTACCGGTCGAGGTAGAGACAATTCACCCCGGTGACGGTCCGGGGGCTGCCATTGCGCTGCGTGCGGGGTCAGACAGATTGCTCAGCCGGGTGACCGCCCGCGCGGTGGCTGAACTGGGTCTGGTGCCAGGGATGAAGTGCTATGCGATCCTGAAGGCCACGACCGTGGCACCGGGCAGCATCGGGCGATAGCCAACAGGTATCAACGGTCAGATATTGCAGGTCAGGTGTCAAAGAACGCGCCTCAAGCGACGCGCTTGGGGCCGACCTTGATCCGCAACCGTTCAACCAATACGTCCTGCGGGATGTCTGCGTCTATGGCCAGTTTGCGCAGGCCGAAATGCACATGGGCCATGTCCTCGTAATAGCTGGTATAGGCATAATTCGTCGCCGCCCCCGCGACAGCGCCCAAGACCGGCACCGCTTGGGCCGCCAGCTTTTGACCCAACACGACCGCCAGTCGCGGGGCGACCTTGGCGATCACCGCCTGCATGGCCCGCCCGCTAAGTGCGACGCGTGCTGACAGAAACCCCAGATCAGCCCCGTCATCATCCGACAGTGGTCCGGCAGCAGAAAATACCTGAATGCAATCGAACTGCACGTTCTCGGCATAGGGGTCAAAGCCATGTTCAACCGCGACCCCTTGGATCACACGCAGCAACAGTGTCGTGGTCACAGGCAATTCGGCCAGCGCCGTTGGCAATCCACCAGCACCGCCTGCCGCGCCCATGGCCGCACTGACCGCCTGATTAAGCCAGCTTTTCTGATCCGGCACCATCGACCGCGTCGAGGTTGCAGCCTTCATCGCCTGCCCCAATGCCTTGACCGTGGCAGCCTCCAGATTGTTGCGCACCATATTTGGCAGCTTGTCGATCAGCCCTTCGGCACTGCCGCCGATGACATTCAACACATTGATGCCTACGCCACCTGCGCCCTGATAGCGCCGGGCGATCTGGTCCAGACGTGCTTCGACGTCAATCGTGGTCGGAAGGTTGCTTTCGATCTGCATAACGGGGCCTTTGCGCTGTTCCATCTGAATGTGGGGCGCAAGCGTCCCGGTTTCAATGCAACGTTACAGCAGCCATGACGTTACATCACCCGCAATGCCCTGCCACGCGCCGGGAACAAGGTCACGCCCCAAGACCCGCGCCGGATTTGTGGGCGGCGGCATGACGACATCATGCAATAGGGTGAACCCAAAGCGTTCGTAATAGGGCGCGTCCCCCACCAGCATCACCCGCGTCCAACCCAAGGGCGCGGCATGGACCAGACTGTCTTCGATCAGCAACCCGCCAAGCCCCTCGCCCTGCCGTGTCGGGTGAACCGCGACCGGCCCCAGCAGCAATGCCTCGGCCGCTCCGATGCGGATTGGCCAATAGCGGATCGCGCCTGCCAAGATGCCATCGTCATCCCGCGCCACATGGCTTAGGCCTGATACAGGCGGTACGCCGTCACGCAGACGGTACGACGATAGCGCCTCGCGGCCCGGCGCAAAACAGGTGTCATATAGCGCCTCGACCTCCCAATGGTCCTGCGCGCTCTCTGGGGTCATGTGATACAAGGGGATTGCGGCCTGTCTGAGTATTTGCGGTGGCAAAGCCCTTAACATGGCGCTAGCCATGGGTGCAAATCAAGAGGAGAGATTGATGTTCTACCGCCCGAAAGACGGCCACAGCTTGCCACATAATCCGTTCAACGCCATCGTGACGCCCCGCCCGATCGGCTGGATTTCGACGCGCGATGCCCAAGGCCACGACAATCTGGCGCCCTATTCGTTCTTTAACGGTGTGGCCTATGTACCGCCGCAGGTCATGTTTGCATCCACAGGCACCAAAGCAGATGTGGACGGGACCAAAGACAGCATGGCCAATATCCGCGAGACTGGCGTTTTTTGCGTCAACATCGTGGAATACGCCATGCGCGATGCGATGAATGCGTCGTCGGCTACGCTGCCCCACGGCACAGACGAATTCGGCCATGCCGGCATCGAAAAGGCCGAGTGTGACGAGATCGCCTGCCCCCGTGTCGCACATGCGCCCGCCAGCCTTGAATGCCGGATGACGCAGATGGTAAAGATCGAAGGCGAAAGCAACTTTGTCGTCTTTGGCGAAGTCGTCGGCGTACACATGCGCGACGATTGCATCAAGGACGGGCGGTTTGACGTGACCACCTATCAGCCGTTGTCGCGCCTAGGATACCGCGACTACACCCGCATCACGGATGTATTCGAAATTATCCGCCCCGACGACTGATACGCGATCCGGAGTTTTCAAAAATTCCGTCCCGTTTTCTTTGAAGAAAACGGCCAGCCCCGCCTAATGGCCGCCCAGAATGCCAGTGCGCACCTGATAGTTGACCGCGACCTGATACTCAGGATCATCATCGCTGTCGATCATCAGGTGCCCTGCTTTGGTCAGCAGGCGATGGCAGTCACGGCTTAGGTGGCGCAGTTGTACGCGTTTGCCAGCGTCCTCGTATTTACCCGCAATCGTCTCGATCGCCTGCAAGGCCGATTGATCCACAACGCGGCTGTCGGCGAAATCAACGATAACCTCGGACGGGTCTTGCTGGACGTCAAACAGTTCGGCAAAGCCTTCGGACGATCCGAAAAACAGCGGGCCCTGAACCTGATAAACTTTGGCACCTTCGGGCGTCAGATAGGTCTTGGCATGAATGCGCCGCGCATTATTCCACGCATAGGCCAGCGCTGACACGATCACACCCACAACCACCGCAACGGCAAGGTCTTCGTAGACCGTCACAACCGTCACCAACAGGATCACAAATGCATCCATCAACGGCACTTTGCGCAAGATCGTCAAAGAGTTCCACGCAAATGTCCCGATCACCACCATGAACATCACGCCCACAAGCGCGGCCAATGGTATCTGTTCGATCAGGGATGACCCCACAAGAATAAACAGCAACAAGAACACCGCCGCAGCAATCCCCGCGACGCGGGTCCGACCGCCGGATTTCACGTTGATCATCGACTGGCCGATCATGGCACAACCACCCATCCCGCCGAAAAAGCCCGTGACCGTATTTGCAACACCTTGGGCGATACATTCTTGGCTGGCCCCGCCGCGCGTGTTGGTCAGATCGCTGACCAGATTCAGCGTCAGCAGCGATTCAATCAAGCCAATCGCGGCAAGGATCACCGCATAGGGCAAAATGATATAAAGGGTTTCCAGATTGAACGGTGCCAGCGCGGTGCCATACAACCCAAGGCCTTCGCCAAAGGGCATGTGCGGCAGCGGAAATCCACCCTCGATCGAGGCAAGATCGCCGACCCGTGGCACGTTCATGCCGGTCGCGATCACGACGATGGCCACGATCCCGATGCCTGCCAACGGGGCGGGGATTGCCTTGGTGATGCGCGGTGTCACCCAAATAATCGCCATGGTTGCCGCCACCAGCGCCAGCATCAGATACAACGGTTGCCCTGACAGCCATTGCCCCCCGGACATGCCATGCCCTGTATCAACCATCGATCCCGGCACCTTGAACTGGCTCATCTGGGCCAAGAAAATAACGATCGCAAGGCCGTTCACAAAGCCTAACATCACCGGATGCGGCACAAGCCGCATGAATTTGCCCCATTGCATGAGGCCAAAAAAGATCTGGAACAGCCCCATCAGGACGACCGTCGCGAACAGATATTCGACGCCGTGCTGTGCGACCAAAGCCACCATCACAACCGCCAAAGCCCCCGTCGCCCCCGAGATCATACCCGGACGGCCCCCGATCAGCGCCGTGATCAGCCCCACCAGAAATGCCGCATAAAGACCGACCAGCGGATGTACACCGGCGACAAAGGCAAAGGCTACCGCTTCGGGTACCAAAGCCAAGGCAACGGTCAGACCAGACAGCAATTCAATCCGCAGACGCGTAGACGAAAGCCCCTCGCCGGGCATCCAGCGCAGGTCGGTAACATCAAGATTCTTGGTAAAGCTGCGGAATGTGGTGCGCGCCATGGGGCATCCTTCGTATCATACGGTCGGGGTGTCTTTTGCGCTCACTAGACCAAAGCCACGCAGATTGAAAGCCGAGCGCAACGTTCGGTACCTGATTGAGGCTTTCCCTCACCGTCAGCCTTGGTACTCTGCGCGCAAATCAATCCAGAGGCACTCCTATGACACAGACCAAAATCGCCGTAATCGGCGGCTCGGGCATCTACGAGATCGACGGGCTTGAAGGCGCGGAATGGCAGACCGTACAAACCCCGTGGGGGGCACCGTCGGATGCTATCCTGACCGGCACGCTGGAGGGTGTCGAGATGGCTTTCCTGCCCCGTCACGGACGTGGTCACGTGCATGCGCCATCCACCGTTCCCTACCGCGCCAATATTGACGCGCTCAAGCGGTTGGGCTGCACAGATGTCATCAGCGTATCCGCCTGCGGATCCTTTCGAGAGGAAATGGCCCCCGGTGATTTCGTCATCGTGGACCAGTTCATCGACCGGACCATTGCCCGCGAGAAATCCTTTTTCGGCACCGGCTGCGTGGCCCATGTCAGCGTCGCACATCCGACCTGCCCCCGCCTGAGCGACGCCTGCGAAACGGCCGCGCGGGATGCTGGCATCAACGTACACCGTGGCGGCACATATCTGGCTATGGAAGGGCCGCAGTTTTCAACGCTGGCGGAATCAAAGATGTACCGCGAAAGCTGGGGCGCAGACGTGATCGGCATGACCAATATGCCCGAGGCCAAGCTGGCCCGTGAGGCCGAGCTTTGCTATGCGTCCGTTGCGATGATCACGGATTATGACAGCTGGCATCCGGATCATGGCGAGGTTGATGTGACAGACATCATTCGAGTTTTAATGAGCAATGCCGACAAGGGCCGCAATCTGGTCAAACGCCTGCCCGCGTTGCTTGGGGCTGAACGCCATGATTGCCCCCATGGCTGTGACAACGCGTTGGAGTTCGCGATATTGACGCAGCCTGCGGCCCGCGACCCCGCATTGATGGCAAAGCTTGATGCGGTAGCAGGGCGGGTTCTATAGAGACTTCGTTGAGGTTTCGCGTCTGTTCGGGGCCTTGGGGTGCCGGGCAGGTCGTGTGAATGAGTATTTTTACAAGGGTGAGGTGAGAGAGACATGGCGTGTCATTTCAGCCCCCCAAGATCAGGAGAACCCGATGAAACAGGTTCAGGACTATATCCGCACCATCGTTGATTTCCCCCATGAAGGGATCATGTTTCGCGATGTGACCACGTTATTTGCCGACCCACGCGGCTTCCGCATGGCGATTGACCAGATGCTGCACCCTTACGCCGGCGTCGATATTGACAAGGTTGTCGGGCTGGAAGCACGGGGTTTCATCTTGGGCGGTGCGATTGCGCATCAGCTGTCCGTGGGCTTTGTGCCGATCCGCAAGAAGGGGAAGCTGCCGGGCCGGACGATTTCTCAGGAATATACGTTGGAATATGGCGAGGCGATTGTTGAGATCCACGAGGATGCCATTCAGCCCGGCGAGCGGGTTTTGGTAGTGGACGATCTGCTGGCGACAGGCGGGACGGCTGAGGCTGGGATAAAGCTGATCGAGCGATTGGGCGGCGAGATCGTGTCTTGTGCCTTTATCATCGACTTACCGGAGCTTGGCTGGCGCAAGCGGCTAGAAGCGATGGGCATGGAAGTGAACGCGCTTTGTTCATTTGAGGGTATGTGAAGGGGGCGCTGCCCCCCGCCCCCAGGGGGCGTCCCCCGGGATATTTTCAAGCCAGAGAAACCGGTTAGTCGGGGGCGCGCACGATCACGCCGGGGTTCATGATCCCGCTGGGGTCAAGCGCCGCCTTGATCGCGTGGATCGCTGAAAGTTTGGCGGGATCGCTGTATCGTTCGAGGTCATCGACCTTGAGGCGACCGATGCCGTGTTCGGCGCTGACTGAACCGCCCATGGCGTGGGTCAGGTCATGGATGACCTTTTTGATTTCATCGCGCTGTGCCAGATGATCCTGACGGGATTTGCCGGGAACCGGGAAGATATTGTAGTGTAAATTACCGTCGCCAACGTGACCAAAGCAATTGATGCGGAAGTCACCCAACCCTGCGATTTTCTTGCCTGCCTGCGCGATGAAATCGGGGATCGCGCCAAGCGGGACAGAGATGTCGTGGCTGGAAACCGCACCGATTTTACGGTTGGCATGGGGGATATTTTCACGGACCCCCCAAAAATCATCAGCTTGTTGTTGGCTTTGCGCGATCAGGCCATCGGTGACCAGATCAGCCTCAAGCGCGCATTCGAACAGTTTTTCCAGCGATGCCGCCGGATCCAGACCCCCGCTGAGGCCTAGTTCAATCAAAACGCACCATTCGGGCGGGGTGGCAAAGGGCTGGCGGACTTCGGGCATGGTCTCAGACAGGAAATTCAGTCCCATCTTGTTCATGATCTCGAATGCGCTGACCATTTCACCCAATTGGTCGCGCGCCAGTGACAGCAGTTTCAGGGCCGCAGCGGGGGACGGGACGACCAAAAGCGCCGTGCCCGATTTCGTCGGGCGCGCGAAAAGCTTGAGCGCTGCGGCGGTGATCACCCCCAACGTGCCTTCGGCACCGATAAGCAGGTGACGCAGGTCATAGCCGGTGTTGTTCTTGCGCAGCCGTGTCAGCCCGTTCCAGATTTGGCCGTCGGGGAGCACCGCCTCGAGGCCGAGACAAAGATCGCGCGCATTGCCGTAGCGCAGCACGCCGGTGCCGCCGGCATTGGTCGCCAGATTGCCGCCAATCCGCGCCGATCCTTGGGCTGCCAAGCTCAGCGGGAACAGCCGTCTTGCTTGTTCGGCGGCGTCCTGAACGTCGGACAAGATCACACCTGCCTCGGCCACCAGCACGTTTTCATCCGGATAGACGGCGCGGATTTTATTCATGCGTTCCAGCGACAGGATCAGCGGCGCAGGCCCGTTTTCCGCCACCTGCCCGCCCACCAGACCGGTGCCGCCGCCGTAAGGGATGACGCCGACCCGTGCCGCATTGGCGTGGCGGATCAGGGTCGACACCTCTTGGGCATCGCGGGGCAGCGCAAGGATGGCAGACTGGCCCGCATAAAGACCGCGCGGTTCCTCAAGATAGCGCGGCTCGACCGGGCGGAACACATCGGCAGGAAGATCGGCGCGCAAGGCGGCCTCGAATGCGGGATCGGCTGGGTTCAGTTTCATGCGCTATTGATCGCGCCAAGTTCCAACGCATGCAAGGCGCTTAATCGTCGCTGCGCAAAAATTGCGGGCGTAGCACCATGATCGTCGGCCGTGACGGTAGCCTGTCCAACGATATGTCCAAGGACGGACCTTCGACATGGATCACGGTAAAGTCATCGGCCATACCGGTCAGGAAATCATCCAACCCGAAATCCGAGAACCAGTGCATCGGGATCACAATCGACGATTTCAGACGCTTTAGAATGCGGATCATCGACGGCTGGTCCAGCGTGTAACCTCCGTCGACAGGGGCCATCACCACATCAAGACGTCCGATGGCGGCGTATTGCGCGGCGTCGGGTTCATGGTGCAGATGCCCCAGATGGCCGATGCACAGGCCTGCCATCTCGAAGATGAAGATGGAATTGCCTTCGACCTCTACCCCCGAGAAATCAGACCTGATGTCGGTTGATACATTGCGCACCAGTACCTCGCCCAGATCAAGATTGTGGTCGATGCCAAGGCCAAATGCACCCCAGCCCGGCAGGATATGCGGGATCGCGGGATCTGGCGCGGTCGTAAAATGGCTGCCATGGGCCTTGTTCATGGTGACCACATCCGGGATCAGCGGCAGCGTACCGGTAAAGCCGGTGAAATCCGTCACCATGTTCAACCCGCCATGGCTGCGGATCAAAAAGCTGGCATGGGCTATATAATGCAGATGAACCGTCTCGGGCGAGACCTGTGGCAGGCTGGCAAGGGTCAGATATTCGATGCCCGGCGTGGCATCCGCCAAGGCAATGCAGTGGCTGGGCTGGCGGGATTCGCCCTGCGCATGGGCCATCGTGGCCAAAAGCGGTAGGGCCAGTATCAAACGGAATAACATGGGCGGACCTCCTTTGATCTAAAAAGGATACCGCGAAAATGCTGCCTGTCGTTAGGCTTTTTGACGCAGGGGGGCTGCTATCATCTCAGAATGGGTGGTTTCGACGGGTCCGACCCAGGTGCCTCCATTCGCGGGGTCTTTTGCAGAGGCTCCATCTGAGGTAGGTCAAAGCGCAGGCCGACCTTGGACAGTTTCTCAACCGTTGGATCAGAAGGCGCGAAGAACCCGACGTCCATGGCACCCGCTTCGATCCCTGAAAAGGTCAACGCCTCGGATGCTGCGCGGACCAGCGCGTCTTGGGCGCGGGGTATCGCCCCCACAAACCCCAGCAGATGCCCGCGCCCGCCGCCTGCATATTCGACGCCCACCAACCATGCGCCTGCGGCCATGCCTGTGGCGGTGGCCAGCTTGGCATCAATCGCGGCGATGAGGGTTTCTGGCAAGCCTTTGGGCGGGATCACCCGTTCGATCTTGGCCTCGACCTGCCCCGGCACGTGGGCCAGCGTGTCGCGCAGCCATGCAACCGCGCTGTCGGGCAGCAAGATGGCGGACGGGGCGACGTTCATATTCACCGCCATGCCAAGGGGCTGTCCGTCCAGCATCCCCGCAATCGCGCGCCCTGACAGCGCCACATAGGGGGCCGCGTGGCCGACATAGGCCGCCAGCCGT
The DNA here is from genome assembly GCF_041552635.1 of Sulfitobacter sp. Classification (GTDB taxonomy): domain Bacteria; phylum Pseudomonadota; class Alphaproteobacteria; order Rhodobacterales; family Rhodobacteraceae; genus Sulfitobacter. The sequence goes on along the minus strand of NZ_JBFEKM010000066.1, from coordinate 7,512 downwards.
TCGATCCGGTCGAACACCAGCACATAGGCATCATCCAACAAGACGGGGCTGACCTGATCGGCGTCTGGCTCGTCCTCGAGCAGCAAAAACAATTCTACATCCGCCATGCGTTCGTAAAACCGCAGGCGGGCGGCATCGTCGGTCTCGTCTGCCATCATGGCGGCGTGGGCAACGTCAAATGGGGTCTGGTCAGTCATTCATCACATCCTTTACGGCGGCCCGCAGCCGGGGAAGCACGTCTTCCTCGAACCACGGATTTTTCTTAAGCCAAGCGGTATTGCGCCAAGACGGATGTGGCAAGGCAAAGACGCCCGGCGGATGGTCGCGCCAATCGGCAACCGCGCGGGTCACCGTGGTGAAATCCGGCAAATGATAGCGCATGGCATGCCCGCCAATCAGGACCGTCAAGCGGATATCAGACACCGTGTCCAGCGCCCCTGCCCGCCATGTTCTGGCGCAAATCGGCGGGGGCGGCAGATCGCTGCCCTTGGCATCATACCCCGGAAAGCAAAACGCCATGGGGATAATCGCCACACGGGACCGGTCGTAAAATGCATTTTCGTCCAGTCCCAGCCAATCCCGCAGTCGTTTTCCGGATTGATCCCAGAATGGCGTATTGGCTTGGTGGACCCGCAGCCCCGGTGCCTGCGACGCTATCAACAGGCGGGCCCCCGGCTGGAACCACACCACCGGGTTCGGGCGATGCGCCGTCGCGGTGGCCGCAAAACGGTCAGCGCATAAGGTGCAGGCGCGCAGGCTATCGCGGAAATCGGTCATGGGGGTCAGGTAGCAGGCAACAGGCCGGATTCAAATACCGCGGTCAGTATAACATTTCGAGATTCATCGAAACGTTCTTGACGACAGTTATTATTTCTATAATTCTAGAAGCATGGAATCAAAAGCCCCCCCTCCGCACGACCTTACCCTTGCTGCCGCAAGATTTGCCGCCCTCGGGTCTGAACAACGCCTGCATGTTCTACGCATTCTGGTGCGCGCGGGGCCTGCAGGACTGGCAATTGGTACGTTGGGCGGGCGTTCGGGCATCACCGGATCGACCTTGACCCATCATGTCAAATTGCTGGTCGCCGCTGGCCTTGTGCAACAGCAGCGTCAGGGCCGCAGTATCATCTGCGCGGCCGTAGCGCATGGGGCCGTGCACGATCTATCGCGGTTTTTGCTGACCGAATGTTGTGCAGATTCCGATGTGCCCTGCCCCGACCACACACACGACTAACCCCACGACGAACCTGCTGGAACGGAACACCGCCTATGTCACATGCCCATCACCACGTGGACCCCGAAGCTGGGGATTTCAAAATCGCCCTCGCAGTTTTAATCAACCTTGGTCTGACCCTGGCCCAGATCATCGGCGGCATCTTTGCCGGCAGCCTGTCGTTGATCGCCGATGCCTTGCACAATTTCAGCGATGCCATCGCCCTGATCATCGCCTATGCCGCCCGCAAAATTGCACGGCGGCCCGCCAACGCCGACATGACCTTTGGTTATGGCCGGATCGAGGCTGTCGCCGCTTTGATCAACTATACCACGTTGATCGTGATCGGCCTGTATCTGATCGTCGAGGCGGTGATGCGCTTTGCCAACCCGTCGCCCGTCACGGGGTGGATCGTGGTTGCCGTCGCCGGGCTTGCGTTGTTGATTGATCTGGGCACTGCGGCGCTGACCTATCGCGCGTCGAAAAACAGCATTAACATCCGGGCGGCATTCTTGCACAACATCGCCGATGCTTTGGGCTCGGTTGCGGTGATTATTGCAGGCACGATGGTGCTGCTGTTTGGCTGGACATGGGTCGATCCTTTGGCGACCCTGATGATTGCGGGCTATATCTTGTGGCAATCAGCGACCGAATTGCCGCAGGTCGCGCGCATATTGATGCTGGCCAGCCCCCCGGACCTTGAAACCGAAGCCGTCATTGCTGCGATGCGCGCACATCCCGATGTCGAAGATGTCCACCACGTACATCTGTGGATGATGCAAGAACACGGGTCCGCCCTTGAGGCACATGTCGTCGTCAGCGCCGATGCGCACCATGGGGGCCTTCGCAAATCGCTCAAGTCGCACTTGGTCAGTCAGTTCGGTCTGCACCACATGACCTTTGAACTTGAAACGAAGGGTGACGCCTGCACCCAAACTGCATTGATCGGACATTAACGTCGGCACATCTTCACCCGATATTGATCGGCCCGCGCAGTCTTGGGTTGTGCAGCCACCCATACAACCTTGTACATTATACGCAAAATCGGACATAATATGGTCAAAATCAGCGGATAGAACTTAACCATACCTCCATTCAAAAGGAGGATCGTCCAAGCAAAACACCTATCAGCGGAGCAGGCATGCTGGAATTCGACAATGTCTCCAAGTCCTTTTGGACTGGCACACAGCACAAGGTCATCCTTGACCATGTGTCGTTTCGCGTCGAAATCGGCAATTCGCTTGGCATTCTGGCGCCGAACGGGACAGGTAAATCAACGCTGATCAATATGATGGCCGGTCTTGAAAAACCCGACGAGGGTGAAATCAGACGTGAATGCAATATCAGCTTTCCACTGGGGTTTATGGGCGGCGTTGTCAGCAAGGTTTCCGCAATGGAAAACGCCCGCTATATTGCGCGGCTTTACGGGCTGGACCCCGATTATGTCGAAAGCTTTTGCCGGTGGCTCTGCGGGCTTGGGGAATATTTTGATCAGCCCTTGGGCACCTATTCGGCTGGTATGCGGTCGCGGTTTTCCTTTGCGCTGCTGCTTGCCCTTGATTTCGATATCTATTTGATCGACGAGGGCATGCCGACCACAACAGACGTTGAGTTCAACCGCAAAGCAGGAGAAATACTGCAAGAACGGTTGCGCACAACGACAATCATTATCGTTTCGCACCAGCCCGAAACGTTGCAACAGTTCGCGCGTTCCGCCGGCGTTTTGCTGGGCGGAAAGCTTCATATATTCGACACCTTGGAAGAGGCGAAACAGCTTTATGACTACGAAACCCAAGGCTAGAAAATTCCGCATCAAACGCAACACACCCGTTGCCGCCCCGGCAGACACCGCCGGAGCCGCAATTGCGCCTGCCGATCCGCCAGAAGCGGGCCGTGATCCGGCGCAACAGGTCCGCCCGCAATCAACGCCCCGTGCAGTGCCAAACACCGGTTCAAACGAGGGGGCCAACACCGCTGGACCGTCCGGTTATGGCCACGCCGACCAACCTGCGGCACAGCCCCGCCAAGGTGAAGTGGCATCAGCCGCAGAAGTGTCAGGCGAGCAGGACATGGACGCCATCCGCCGCGAAGGGCTGACCGGGCGCCAGCTGCGCATGGCGCGGCGCGTGGCGCAGAAACACGGGCTTGCGCCGACATCGGATTTTGATGCTGTGCGGCTGTTGCGCAGCAAGGGGATTGATCCGTTCCAACGCTCGAACATGCTTGAACTGGTGGTGCCACAACGCAGTGCCGGCGGGGAAGAGGCCGGGAAAGGCCGCATCCAGCTGCCCCAGACTGTGCCTGCTGGTGGCGTGAACCTGCCGTCGACCGACGTGTCCCCGATGGATCGCCGGATGCGCGAAATCTCGGACATCCAGCGCGATATTACCAAACGTCGTCGCCGCAAAATTGGCCTTCTTATGGTCCGCCTGATGTTCTTCGTGGGCCTTCCTACGATCATGGGCGGCTATTATTTTTACAACATCGCGACGCCCATGTACGCGACCGACAGCCAGTTCCTGATCATCCAGAACGAAGGGTCGGGCGGCATGGGGCCACTGGGGGGGCTGTTGCCGACACAATTTGCAAACTCGGCTGACAGTATCGCCACGCAAAGCTATTTGCAGTCCAAGGATGCGATGTTGCGCCTAGACAAGGATGTCGGATTTGTTTCGCATTTTGCCGACCCCGAAATCGACCCTATTCAACGGCTTGACCCCGAAGCCTCGAATGAGGTTGCGTATAAGTTCTATAAAAAGAACGTGAAAATCGGCTATGATCCGACCGAAGGCATGATCCGCATGGAAGTGATTGCGGCCGATCCCAACGTGTCGGCAAACTACTCGGAACACCTGCTGGAATATGCCGAAGAGCGCGTGAACGCCCTATCGCAGCAAAAACGGGAAGACGGCATGCGCGATGCCCTGACCGCCTTTGAAACAACCGTCAAGCAGCGGCGCGAAGCGCAAGAAGCGCTGATCAAGCTTCAGGTTGAAAACGGGGTCGACCCCGAGGCCGTTATCGCCTCGATCCGGGGGCAGATCACAAACTACGAAACCATTCTGCTTGAGAAAGAGCTTGAGCTGGCAGCATTGCTGGACAACCCGCGGCCCAACCGCGCCAAAGTGGACGGTGTTCAGGGCGATGTACGGCGCATTTCAGCGCAGCTGGACCGGCTGAACGAACGGATGAACAACGCGACCGAAGGCACGAATTCGCTGGCCCAACAGGCCGTCAGCCTGCAATTGGCCCAAGCGGACCTTGCCGCGGCAGATATGTCCTTGCAGGCCTCGCAAACCCAAATGGAACAGGCCCGCACCGAAGCACAACGGCAAGTGCGCTATCTTACCGTGGCGGTCCGCCCCGTTGCGTCGCAGGCACCATCCTATCCACGCAAGTTTGAAAACACCATTTTGACATTCCTGATCTTTGCGGGCATCTATCTGATGTTGTCGCTCACCTCGTCGATCCTAAAGGAACAGGTAACAAAATGATCCACGTCACCGTCGGAAACGTCGTTATCGGAATTGACCGCCCGCTGACGGTGATTGCAGGCCCCTGCCAACTGGAAAGCGAAACCCACGCGCAGATGATCGCGGGCCAGATGAAGGAAGCCTGCGATGCAGCAGGCGCACAATTCGTGTTCAAGGCGAGCTATGACAAGGCAAACCGAACGTCGCTGTCGGGCAAACGTGGCCTTGGCATCGACGAAGGTTTGGCCGTGCTACAATCCGTGGGCAAATCAATCGGCGTGCCTGTGTTGACTGACGTCCATACCGAAGCACAATGCGCGATCGCAGCCGAGGCGGTGGACATCCTGCAAATCCCAGCCTTCCTGTGCCGTCAGACAGACATGTTGCTGGCCGCCGGCAATACCGGCAAAGTGGTCAACGTCAAGAAAGGCCAGTTTTTAGCCCCGTGGGACATGGCCAATGTCGTGTCCAAGATTGAATCAACCGGCAACAAACGCATTTTGCTGACAGAACGCGGTACGTCTTTTGGCTATAATACATTGGTGGCCGATATGCGCAGTCTGCCCCAGATGGCCAAGACAGGCTATCCGGTTGTGATGGACGCGACCCATTCCGTTCAGCAACCCGGTGGGATGGGCGGATCAAGTGGCGGACAGCGTGAATTCGCCCCCGTCATGGCACGGGCCGCCGTTGCGATCGGCGTGGGTGCCGTGTTCATCGAAACCCACGAGGATCCCGACAATGCCCCGTCGGACGGACCAAACATGATCCATCTGGATCAAATGCCCGCATTGATTGAATCCTTGATGCAATTCGACGCCTTGGCCAAGAAATACCCGATTACGATCTAAAGCTTCGCGGCCTTCCCGAAGGCCGCGATAAGCTGTGCATCTTTGACACCCGGTGTCGCCTCGACGCCCGAAGATACATCGACCTGACGTGCGCCGGTCATGCGCGCAGCCTCGGCCACATTTTCAGGGGTCAGCCCGCCAGCCAACATCCAGGGCTTTGACCAACGCCGCCCCGCGATCAAGCGCCAGTCGAAGGCAAGCCCGTTGCCGCCGGGCAAATCTGCCCCCTTTGGCGGTTTGGCATCAACCAAGATTTGGTCTGCAACAAGCATATACGCATCAAGCTGCGGCAGGTCGCTGGCATCTGCAACGCCCACGGCCTTCATCACCGGCAGACCATAGCGTGCCTTGACCTCGGCCACCCGCTGCGGCGTCTCGTGACCGTGCAATTGCAGCATATCAATCGGCACGCTCATGGTCAGTTCATCCAGAAACGCATCATCTGCATCCACCGTCAACGCGACCTTGCAGATGCCCTGCGGCACCTCAAGCGCCAGCGCTGCGGCCTGTTCCAGCGTCACGTTACGGGGGGACTTGGCAAAAAACACAAACCCCACATAGCGGGCATCAGCCTGCGCAGCGGCCTTGACATCGGCAACGCTGCGCAAACCGCAGAATTTTACGTGTAACGGGGGCGTCATCAGTGTGATATCCTTGGGCTGGGCGGCCCGTCGGGCTTAGCTGGCCTGGTCCAAAAGCGCCAGAACCTCGTCCTGACCCTTGTGCTTTTCACCCTTCAACCGTGCGATTTCACGCTCAAGGCGGCGCATTTCGCGGGCTTGGCGGGCGGCCTCGGCACGTTGACCGTATTCGCGGATCCATTCCCACACAAAGCCGATCAACAAACCGGCAATGATGCTGCCCAAAATAACAACGAACAACGGCATATTGAGTTCAGGGTTCAGTGCGAAAAACCCCGACACCTCGCTTGGCAAAATCTTGAGCGACACCATCGACCGGTTGGCCAAAGCGACGGCAATCAATGCCACAGCGAAAACAGCGATGCAGAGGTAGCGGACATAACGCATTAGGAATTCCCGTTCAAACGATCACGAAGCAGTTTGCCGGTCTTGAAGAACGGCACATGTTTCTCTTCTACATGAACTGTCTCGCCGGTGCGAGGGTTCCGACCCACGCGCGCGTCACGTTTTTTGACAGAAAATGCGCCAAAGCCGCGTAATTCGACACGATCTCCGGCAGACATGGCACCGGTGATTTCTTCGAAGATGGTATTCACGATACGTTCAACGTCGCGCTGATAAAGATGTGGATTATCATCGGCGATCTTCTGGATTAGTTCCGATCGTATCATTCTGACCTCTCCCCCGAGATGTTTTTACAGTTTTCTTGGCACGACTATAACAAGTCGAACGCATACGGGAAGTCACTCAAATCCCTATCCGACACATTTAGACGGGGGAAGTCGCTGTTTTCCAGTGATTTTTTTACCCATCGGCGTTGTTTTGCTTGGAGAAACTTTGATGCCGTTAAATTGAGCGGATTTCGTAAGGACTGCGATTCGCACAAAAAAGGCCCCGCAGTCTGCACTGCGGGGCCCCTATCTAGCTTGCTAAACCGTTAAGTTCAGTCGTCGCCCTTGAGAGCGGCACCAAGGATATCACCCAAGGATGCGCCGGAGTCAGAGGAGCCATACTGCTCAACTGCTTCTTTCTCTTCTGCGATTTCACGTGCCTTGATCGACACGCCCAAACGGTGTGCTTTCGCATCGACGTTGGTGATGCGAACATCAACCTTGTCACCAACCGAGAAACGCTCGGGGCGCTGTTCGGCACGGTCACGCGACAGATCGGAGCGACGGATGAAGGCTTTCATACCTTCATATTCGACTTCGATGCCACCGTCTTCGATGGAGGTCACAGTCACAGTCACAACGGAACCGCGCTTAACGCCGCCCACTGCTTCTGCGAACTTGTCGCCGCCAACACCTTTGATCGAGAGGCTGATGCGCTCTTTC
>NZ_JBFEKM010000065.1:0-20605 GCF_041552635.1 Sulfitobacter sp. | reverse complement strand
GTCAAGACGTGCCATATCAGAATCAGCACGATGAAAGGCCACAGGATTTTCAGACGGGAGATACCGATTTTGAAGAACCGCCAGCCCGGTAGCGCGTAGATCAACAATGTCAGGCCGCAGATCAGGCCCTGCGCCCAGACCGACCCGATGCTGAACAGCACCAATGTCGCCATGCAAAGCCCTGCCAGCTTTGCCCCTGCGGGCCAGTCGTGGGCGCGTGTCTCAACCGGCGATGTCAGCGAAATCATCTGTGGCCCCCAACTGTTGCATCCGGTCGACAAAGGCGTGCGATACATCCGCCGCGGTGCCATCGCGGTGAATACGCCCCTCTTCGATCCAGATCACGCGGTCATAGCTTGCCAGATGCGCGGGGTCGTGGGTGATATGCACCAGGTGCGCATCAAGCCCCCCAAGAACGCGGGTCAGGTGCAGTGTCGTAGGGATATCCAGCCCGGCAAAAGGTTCGTCCAGAATGATCACCTTGGGCTGCATCGCAAGGATCGACATCAGACAGACCAGCTGCCGCTGCCCCTGTGACAGCTGGTGGATCGCTGCCTTTGCCCAATGGCTGCGGTCAAAGCGGGCCAGCATTTGCGCCGTATTGTCTGCGGCATGGGCGGCGGTCTGGCCCAGCTGGGTCAGGCCAAAGCTGATCTCTTCTTCGACGGTGGGGAAAATAATCTGGTGGTCGGGGTTCTGAAACAGAATGCCGACATGGCGCAGCGCTGCTTTGCGGTCTTTGACAACATCGACGCCGGCGATCCGCACCGTTCCGGATGTTGCCGCGACCAGCCCAGCAAGGACCCGCGCCATCGACGTTTTACCCGAGCCGTTGCGCCCGACAATCCCGATCCGGCGCTCGGATGCCTCAAGAGAAATGCCGCTCAAAACAGGCGTACCCTCAGGCGCATAGGACACATCGTCGAGCAGGATCAAAGGGGTAGACATGACGGCGATACCATAGACTGTCGCCCGCAAGACTGTCGGACCAGCGCGGGCCTAGCAGGTCTTTCGCCCATAGGAAAGTCAGCCTAGTTACGCGGGCTGGTCCAGCTGCCCGGCAACCCCATCTTTGGCATCCGGGTCGGGGCCTTGACGTGCGACAACAGCCAGTTCGGCCCTGCCATCAGCTTGCTTAGGGTGGGACTGTTGTTCACCTGCGCCTTCAGCTTTTCGATCTGCATCACGTTGTCTATTCGACGGTCCAGGAATTCCCATGTCGCCGCGTGCGCTTCGCTGGTGTCGCCCAGCCAATACAATACGGTCGATGAATAAACAGCACTTAGCGTAGCGCGTTTGGTGTACCAGTTCACATCGTCGGAGGTATCACCAAGCGCGTTCCAAATCGCGTCGCAGGTACCCCAAACCAGCTTGGCTCCGTCAGGTGCGTATTGCGGCAGGGCAAACAAGGTTGTCCCGCGGCGTACGGCTTCCTTGTCGTTGGCGGCTTCAAGCCGGAACCGGACCATCGCCGCGATCTTGTCACGAAATTTCATCTCGGTCAGGTCTTCGGATTTCATCCGCGCAATCATCTCGTCATCGCCGCGCTTGTGATAGGCAACCGCCAGATCAACCGCGCCCCGCGGGCACACGGCACGCGCAACAGTCGGGTCAATTCCCGAATCTTTGATTGCAGCCTGAAACGTTGCCTCAGACCACCCGTCAAACGCCACATGGATCAATGCCGCATCCAGCAGCATTTCTTTGGGCGCAAGGGCAGAGTTTGCGGTTTCGGACGTGTCGGACATGGCGGGCCTCCTGAGCGGTGATTGGCTGTACACTAGACAATCTAGGTCCCGATTGCTATAAACCCAGTTCCTGCAAATCCTTGCAACTTCCAACCAGAAAGGTGGTGAAAACCACATGCAGGTTAGTGTTCGCGACAATAATGTCGATCAAGCCCTTCGGGCTCTGAAGAAAAAGCTACAACGCGAAGGTGTGTTTCGTGAAATGAAGCTGAAGCAACATTTCGAGAAACCCTCCGAGAAACGCGTACGTCAGCAAGCTGAAGCGATCCGCCGTTCCAGAAAACTGGCACGGAAAAAATTGCAACGCGAAGGCATGATGTAAATCAACGCCCGCGATGCACAAGAATAGAGACCCCCGATACCTGATGGTGCCGGGGGTTTTATTTTGGGGTTTTGGGTGAAATTAGACGTCCGGCGTCCAGTCCGGCTGGGTGGCAAAGCAAACCACATCTTCCCCAAGCGCATCCCAATGCGGCTTGTCGCGCTCGAAAATCACGACCTCGACGCTCAGGTCTGCGGCATCATCCATTGTGCCAAGGCTCAGGGTCAAATGATCAGGCATTCGGGTGTTTCTGCCGAAAATGGGGCTTCCGCAGGTGGTACAGAACGCTTTGGTAACCTCGGAGCCTTTGTCAGACAGATAGGTGAACCGGGTCAAATTTCCGCTGATGGTGACCGCTTTTGCAGCAAACATCGCGCCGACTGTGTGGCCTGTTCCGCTAGACCTGCGGCATTCATTGCAGTGACATTGCGCCACGACATTTGGGATACCTTCAGCGGCATAGCTGACGGCACCGCACAAGCATTTTCCGGTGTATTTCTGTGTCATACGCGGAACAGTACAGCCGTGACCGCAGGGCGCAACCTCGCGGCTAGTTCTTAAGGCTCGCGATCAGGCGATGGAATTTCTCGCCTTGCACCGCGACGTGGCTGCGCAGAACATGTGCGGCCCGGTCGGCATCTTCGCTTTGCAGTGCGGCGACGATTTCAAGATGTTCGGCCATGGATTGGTCCATGCGCCCGCGAAACCGCAACTGCATCTTGCGATAGGCGCGCAGCTTGTTCTGCAATTGCAGCGCCTGCTTTTCAAGAAAGCTGTTGGCCGCACCGCGATAGATGATTTGGTGGAATTTTTCATTCTCAAGGTAATAGGTGTCGTGATCGCCGTCGGTGATCGCCTGCTGGCATTTCACGTTCGCCTCGACAAGCTGCGACAAGCCGGTTTCCGAAATGCGCGTCGCAGCCAGCCTACCACAAGAGGCTTCAAGCTCGGCCATTGTCTCGAACATCTCCATCAACTCGACCGGGCCCGGCTGGCGCACAAACACCCCACGACGGGGGATTTGCTCGGCCATGCCTGACGCCACAAGCACCTGCAATGCCTCACGAATTGGCGTTCGGGAAACTTTGAATTGCTCTGCTAGCTTGATCTCGTCCAGACGCTCTCCATCCTGGTATTGCCCAGAAAATAAAGCCTGCTCAAGCAGTCCAGCGATCTTGTCGGCACGTCTCATTTCCATGGCATACTTCTAGCTTGCAAAAGACCCAGAGTGCAAATCTCCTGTTCTTGTATACAATAAATTTGACTTGGAATACAACCTATGAAAAAACCAGCTCAGTTGAATTAGGGCACGAGACCCCGATCACACCCAGGGAGGGAAACATGAAATTGAAGTTTTTAACCACGGCAGCCGCGTTGGCGTGCCTGACACTTGGCACGGCGGCCCATGCAGAAACGCTGCGCCTGTCGCATCAATGGTCGAACACGGATGTGCGCAACAAGGTCGCCGAAATCGTGGCGAATGGCGTTGCCGAAGCCGGTGTCGATCTTGAAATCCAGATCTTTGGCTCGCAATCCTTGTTCAAGGCCCGCGAACAGTATCGCCCCCTAAGCCGCGGACAGTTGGATATGACTGTTCTGCCGCTGAGCTATGCTGGCGGTCAGCAGCCTGCGTTCAACCTGACACTGATGCCCGGTCTGGTCAAAAACCATGACCACGCCGCCCGCCTTAGCGAGTCCCCCTTCATGGCCGCGCTTGAGGAAAAGATGGCCGAAGATGATGTAGTGGTTCTGGTCCACGGCTATCTGGCTGGCGGCTTTGTCGGCAAAGACAAATGCATCACCAAACCCGAAGACGTTGCCGGCTTGCAGATTCGCGCCGCGGGCAAATCGTTTGAACAAATGCTGGCAGGGGCCGGGGCGTCGATCGCATCCATGGCGTCGTCCGAACTGTATAACGGCCTGCAGACCGGCGTTCTGAACGCAGCAAACACGTCGTCGTCGTCCTTTGTATCCTACCGGATTTACGAACAGGTCAGCTGCTATACACCTGCAGGCGATGTCGCATTGTGGTTCATGTATCAGCCTTTGCTGATGAACAAAGCCAAGTTTGAATCCCTGACCGAAGACCAGCAAGCGGCGCTTTTGGCTGCGGCTGAAAAGGCTCAGGCGTTCTATCTGGAAGAAGCCAAGAAGGAAGACGCCGCATCCGAAGCTGTTTTCCGTGACGCAGGCGTAGAGATTGCCCAGATGTCGCAGGCCGACTTTGACGCATGGCGCGCTTTGGCGCAGGAAACATCCTACAAAGCATTCATCGAGGAAGTTCCCGATGGGCAGGCGCTTTTGGATATGGCCTTCGCGGTCGAGTAACCAATTGGAGAGGGGCGTGCGCGCCCCTTTCACCCCCATATTTCCAAAAATTTCCTAAGGAGACCCCTATGGCTGGCCAAAGCGCTGCCGTCGTATCCCGTACAGGCGGTAATCCGTTCTTGAAGGCTGTTGCGGCTCTTTCCACTGTTGCAGGCTGGTTTTCTGCCGCCATGATTGTCGCTGCTGTGCTGATCACCTGCCAGATGATTTTCATCCGCTTTGTGCTCAATGGATCGACCATCTGGCAGACCGAAGCGGTAATCTACCTTGCCATCAGCTCGACCCTTGTGGGGCTGCCTTATGTCCAGCGACTGCGCGGGCATGTAAATGTCGACCTGATTCCCCTGACAATGGGGCCAAAGCTGCGCTATAACATGGCGATTTTCACGCTTTGCCTGTCGACGATCATGGTCGCGATCATGTTGTGGTATGGCTTTGAATTCTGGCATCTCGCGTTTGAGAAGAACTGGAAATCGGACACGGTCTGGGGCGTGCGCCTTTGGATTCCCTATGCGTCGCTGCCTATCGGCTTTGCGCTGTTCTTGCTGCAACTGATCGCGGATTTGGTCGCAGTCGTTTTGAAAATTGATAAGCCTTTCGGCTTGGAGGACGCGTAATGGATCCGCTTACACTGGGCGCGTTTGTCGCCGTATCCACTATCATCGTTTTGTTTTCGGGCGTGTCTGTCGCCCTTGGCCTGCTCATTGTCTCGACCGGATTTTTGATGATCTTCGATGGCATGCGGTCTCTTGAACTGCTGCCCGAAATCCTGTTCGGCAAGCTGGACAACTTTGCGCTGCTATCGATCCCGATGTTTATCATCATGGGGTCCTCCATCGCCTCGACCCGTGCAGGTGCCGACCTTTACGAAGCACTCGAACGTTGGCTGACCCGCGTGCCCGGCGGACTTGTGATATCGAACCTCGGGGCCTGCGCCTTGTTCGCGGCCATGTCCGGATCAAGCCCGGCCACCTGCGCCGCCATCGGCAAGATGGGCATCCCCGAGATGCGCAAGCGCGGCTATCCTGACGGTGTCGCGGCCGGGTCGATTGCTGCGGGCGGCACCCTTGGCATTCTGATTCCACCATCGGTCACCATGATCGTTTACGGCATCGCCACAGAAACCTCGATCGGACGGCTGTTTTTGGCGGGGGTCATTCCCGGCTTGCTGCTGGTCGCATTGTTTATGGCATGGTCGCTTTATTCCACCTGGAAATCTGGCGACCGCGCATTGCTGGCCTCGGGCACCTACACTTGGAAGGAAAAGTTCGAGATCCTTCCGCGGGTCATCCCCTTTTTGCTGATCATCCTTGGTGTGCTTTATGCGATGTATGGCGGGGTCGCCACGCCGTCTGAAACCGCTGCGGTTGGTGCGCTGCTGTGCCTGATCATCGCGATGGTGATCTACAAGCTCTGGAACCCCAAAGACCTTTGGGTCGTGCTGCGCGACAGCACCAAAGAAAGCGTGATGATCCTGTTCATCATCGCGGCGGCGGGTGTGTTTTCCTACATGCTTTCAAGCCTGTACATCACGCAATCCATCGCCAACTGGATCGGCACCTTGGACGTGAACCCTTGGGTTCTAATGGGTTTCGTCAACGTGTTCCTGCTGATCGCGGGGTTCTTTTTGCCCCCCGTCGCGGTGATCCTGATGGCGGCACCGATCTTGCTGCCGATCATCACCACCGCAGGGTTCGACCCGATCTGGTTCGCTGTCGTTCTGACCATCAACATGGAAATCGGGCTGATATCCCCGCCCGTTGGTCTGAATCTTTACGTCATCAACGGCATTGCACCCGATATTTCCCTCAGGACCATCCTGACAGGATCAATGCCATTCGTGGCCTGCATGGTGTTGGCAATCGTTTTGCTGTGCATCTTTCCGGGGTTGGCAACATGGTTGCCCGATGCCGTGATGGGGGCAGCAAGATGAGCTTTTTCGCGGGCCTGATTTCGACTGTTTTCGAAAGACGCTATCGCACCGCCCTGTCAGACGAGGCCGCTGGGCGCAGCATTATGGAGCTGTCCAATGATCTGCTGGGCAGCCATGGCGAAGTGTCGGGCAGTACGTTGGCGCGCCTGATCCTAGATCGCTATGCGACTATGGAGCCGGGTGAGAAACAAGCGTTCTTCAGCTTCATGACCCATGATCTTGAAATCGATCCCAAGCAGGTCACGGCAACCCTTCAGACCTATCAGGACACGCCGTCCAAAGCCAGCTACCGTGCCTTTGCCAAAGCCTGCGAACCCCAACGCCAAGAACTGATCCGCAGGCTGAATCAAGTCCCCGGTGCCACTGCGCGGCTTGTCGCGATGCGCAAGGATCTGCTGGATTCTCTGCGCAAGCACCCAGATCTGGCCCCTTTGGACGTTGATTTCCAACATCTGTTTTCATCGTGGTTCAACCGGGGTTTTCTAGTGCTGCGGCCCCTGAACTGGTCCAGCCCGGCTGAAATCCTCGAGAAGATCATAGAATACGAGGCTGTGCACGCGATCGACAGCTGGGAAGACCTGCAGCGCCGCCTGCAACCGGCTGACAGACGCTGCTTTGGCTTTTTCCACCCCGCGATGGCAGGTGAACCGCTGATCTTCGTCGAAGTCGCCCTGACCAAAGGCATCCCCAATTCCATCCAAAGCCTGCTGGCCGATGGCCGCGACGCGATTCTGGCCGAAGATGCAGATACAGCCGTTTTCTATTCGATCTCGAACTGTCAGGCGGGGTTGGCCGGGATTTCCTTTGGCAATTCGCTGATCAAACAGGTTGCCGCCGATTTGTCGCGTGATCTGCCGATGCTGAAAAACTTTGTCACGCTGTCGCCGATCCCCGGTTTGAACGCATGGCTCAAGAATACCGATACTGCGCTGGACGCGGCCCCTGCCAACCTTGCCGCGCATTATCTGCTAGAGGCAAAGCGCGCAGACGGCATGCCCGCCGATCCAGTCGCACGGTTCCACCTTGGCAATGGCGCGATGGTGCATGACGTGCACGGCGATGCAGACCTGTCCGGCAAGGGCATGGCGCAATCAAACGGTGCGATGGTGAATTATCTTTACGATCTGTCCCAAATCACTAAAAACCATGAACAATTTGTCGCCGAAAAAACGGTCATCGCGTCGCCGGACGTACGTGCCCTAAGCGCGTCGATAAAATTAGACACCTAAGGGAATATCGCCATGGCCAATCCTCTTTTTGACAGCCTGTTCGGGCAGCACCTCAACAATGACGCGGTGTTTTTACACCTGCCGGATGGGGGCTCGATCACTTATGCCGCTTTCTTGCAGACCGCTGCGCAATATGCGGGCCTGCTGACCAAACTTGGACTGAAACCGGGCGACAGGCTGGCCGTGCAAATCGCCAAATCCCCGCAGGCTTTGGCGGTCTATGCCGCCTGCGCGCAGGCTGGTATCGTGTTTTTACCGCTCAACACCGCCTACACGCCAGATGAAGTGTCCTATTTCGTAGAAAACAGCGGTGCGCGCGTGTTGCTATGCGATCAAGCCAACGCGGGCGGTCTGGCCCCTGTCGCCCAAGCCTGCGGTGCCACGCTTGAGACATTGAATGCCGATGGCTCCGGCAGCTTTCCCGATCAGGCCAAGGCGATGCCCACCAGCTTTGAAACCGTTGCACGCGACGGCGACGATCTGGCCGCGTTCCTTTATACCTCGGGGACCACGGGCCGGTCCAAAGGCGCGATGCTGACGCAAAACAACCTGTTGTCGAACGCCGAGGTCTTGATGGCACAGTGGCAGTTCACAGCGAATGATGTCTTGATGCATGCACTGCCGATCTTTCACACGCATGGTCTGTTTGTGGCCTCGAACATCACCCTTTTGGCAGGCGGCAGCATGATCTTTCTGCCCGGCTTCAAGCTGGATCAGGTGATTGACCACTTACCCCAAGCCACGACCATGATGGGGGTGCCGACATTCTACACCCGCCTGCTGGGCGACGCGCGGTTCACCAAAGAACTAGCCGCACATATGCGCCTGTTCGTGTCCGGCAGCGCGCCCTTGCTGGCCGAAACCCATGTCCAGTTCGAAAAGCGCACCGGCATGCGTATTCTTGAACGCTATGGCATGACAGAAACCAATATGAATACCTCGAACCCCTATGACGGTGAACGGCGCGCCGGCACGGTGGGCTTTCCCCTGCCCGGGACCGAGCTAAAGATCACTGACAGCACGACCGGCGAGACCCTGCCCCAAGGCGAGATCGGAGAGATCGAAGTCAGGGGCCCCAACGTGTTCAAGGGCTATTGGCAGATGCCCGAAAAGACCGCTGAAGAACTGCGCGCGGACGGGTTCTTTATCACCGGAGATCTGGGGCAGATTGATGCAGACGGCTATGTGCACATCGTTGGCCGCAACAAAGATCTGATCATTTCGGGTGGCTATAACATCTATCCAAAAGAGATCGAGCTGCTGTTGGACCAAGAGGAAAACGTCTTGGAAAGCGCCGTCATCGGTGTGCCGCACCCCGATTTCGGAGAGACCGTGGTCGGGATCATTGTCGCGCAAGGTGACACTGCACCCAATCTGGAAAAGATCATGGCCAACATCGCCAAGTCGCTTGCCCGTTTCAAGCACCCGCAAAAGCTGATCATCCTGCCCGAACTGCCGCGCAACACTATGGGCAAAGTGCAGAAAAAAGCGCTACGGGATCAGTTTCAGGGGCTGTTTTCAGCGTAACCTTACAGGTTAGCCCACAGGCAGCGCTGTCGTATTGCTGACAGTTCGCAAGGCAAAACTGGATTGCATCTGTCCGACACCGGGCAGACGCGCCAGATACTGGCGGTGAATACGGGCGAAATCTTCGGTATTCTCAGCAACCACTTTCAGGAGATAATCGGCGGAACCTGCCATCAAGTGACATTCCAGAACATCGGGAATGCGCGCGACGGCTTTCTCGAACGCGTCCAGCACCTCGTCCGCTTGGCCTTGCAGGGTGATTTCGACAAATACCGTCGTGGGCACCCCCATCTTGCGGGCGTCCAATAACGCGACATAGCCCCGAATATAGCCGTCGGATTCCAGCCGCTGCACCCGACGGTGACAGGCCGATGGCGACAGATGCACCTTTTCGGACAGATCGGAATTCGACATGCGGCCTGTGCGTTGCAGGGCCGTCAGGATGCGGCGATCAATCTCGTCCAGGGTCATTCGTGCAATACTTTCGCGTCATTTAGCGTAATTATCGAATACTATTCGAAGATATACCAGCTTGGCGACCCGTATTTCGTGCCTTTTTGCGCTTTGAGGCGCGTATATTGATCCAAAAACAAAACATAGGGATATAGATCATGAAAATCGGCTGCCCCAAAGAGATCAAACCGCAAGAATTCCGCGTTGGCATGACGCCAAATGCCGCTTTCGAGGCTGTGAACCACGGCCACGAAGTGATTATCGAAGCAGGTGCCGGCATCGGCGCGGGCTTTGAAGATGCCGACTATGTTCAGGCGGGTGCGACGATCATTGCCACCGCTTCCGAGATTTTCGCCAGTGCCGACATGATCGTCAAGGTCAAGGAACCTCAGGCGGTTGAACGCAAGATGCTGCGTGAAGGTCAAATTCTGTTCACCTACCTGCACCTTGCACCGGACGCCGATCAGACCAATGATCTGATCGCCTCGGGCGCGACCTGCATCGCCTATGAGACCGTGACAGACCGCGCGGGCGGCTTGCCCTTGCTGGCCCCGATGTCCGAGGTTGCCGGACGGCTGGCCCCGCAGGTCGGGGCTTGGACGTTGCAAAAGGCGAATGGCGGGCGTGGGGTGTTGATGGGCGGCGTTCCGGGCGTCGGCCCCGCGCGTGTCGTCGTGATCGGCGGCGGTGTCGTGGGCACCCATGCGGCGCGCATCGCGGCCGGAATGGGCGCTGATGTGACTGTGCTGGACCGGTCCCTGCCCCGCTTGCGCTATCTTGATGACATCTATGGCGGCACCTTCAAGACGTCTTATGCGTCTGCCGGCAACACAATCGAATTGGCGCGCGAGGCCGATATGATCATCGGTGCGGTTCTGATCCCCGGGGCCGCTGCCCCAAAACTGATCAGCCGCGCGCAGCTGTCCGAACTGAAACCCGGTGCCGTTCTTGTTGACGTGGCGATTGACCAAGGCGGTTGCTTTGAAACCTCCAAAGCCACCACCCACCAAGACCCTATCTATGAGGTTGACGGTATCATGCATTATTGTGTGGCCAACATGCCGGGCGCGGTTGCGCGGACCTCGACCATCGCGCTTGGCAATGCAACCATGCCGTTCATGCTGGCCCTTGCCGACAAAGGGTGGAAAAAGGCCTGCGCCGATGACCCACATCTGAAAGCCGGATTGAACGTGCATGCTGGTCAGCTGACTTATGCCGCCGTCGCCGAAGCCCTAGGCATGACTGCCATCACCGCTGACGAAGCCATCGCGGGCTAAACACCCTTGCAGACAAAAAAGGCCCGCATTCGTTGCGGGCCTTTTTCGTTTGAGCGGTCAGAACTACCCTTACTTCTTGGCAAGCTCGTCGCGGATCTGCAACAGCACGTCCAGCTCGCTCGGCCCTGTGTCGACGGCTGGTGCGATCTCTTCGGGCTTTTCGGCGACGGCTTTCAGACGGTTCACCATCTTGACCAACATGAACACGACAAACGCAATGATCAGAAAGTTGATGCAGGCGGTGATAAACGCGCCATAGGCGAAAATCGCAGCACCGGATTCACGCGCGGCATCCAGCCCGGCACCAGCAGGGACATCACCCGACAGCACGACATACATGCTGGTGAAATCAACGCCACCCAGCACCAGACCGATGATCGGGTTGATCAGGTCACTGACCAACGAACTAACGATGGCGGTAAACGCGGCACCAATGATGATACCGACAGCCAGATCCATGACATTGCCCTTGGCAATGAAGTCCTTAAATTCTTGTAACATAGTTTGTCCCTCACACTTTATTTATGGGGTGCATTCTCCGAATCAGATGCACCAGTGCCACCCGTTAACACAGCTTTTCTTTGAATCTAGCCTGTTTTTTTGGCCCTCACTTGCCACAGGCAAATGAACCCTGAAACGTTCAGCCTCAATTCCCGACCTAAATCCCTTTCCCGATACAGGAAAACTGCGCATACCTGACCCCGATGGTTTGCCGCGTTTTCCATTGCCATCGCTGCACCTGACGCAAAAGCCTTCGCCGTAATCGCCCTAAGGGGCCAGCCCCCGCATCCCGCCCGCGATTTTTTCTGCAATCATGATCGTGGGCGCGTTCGTGTTGCCGCCCAGAACACGCGGCATGATTGATGCATCGACGACACGCAAACCGTCAATCCCGTTTACGCGCCCTGATGGGTCAACCACCGCCATATCGTCATTGCCCATCCGGCACGTCCCCACAGGGTGATAAATGGTGTCCGCGCGGGCGCGAATGTCAGCCTCAAGGGCGCTGTCGGATCCATCGTGGTCATACAGCTTTTTGCCGCGCCACGGGGCCAGTGCCGGGGCCCCCAAAATCCCCTCCAACATCCGCGCCCCTTTCTTTAACAGGGCCAGATCACGCGGATCGCTAAGATATTGCGGATCAATGCGCGGCGGTGCCGCCGGATCTGCGGACGCAAGGCCGACGGTCCCCCGGCTGTGCGGGCGCAGTGCGCAGACATGGCAGGAATAGCCGTGGCCAAGGTGAATTTTACGCAAATGGTCATCCACAATCCCGATGACAAAGTGCAGTTGCAGATCAGGGCGGTCAAGATCGGGGCTTGATCGCAAAAATGCACCGGCCTCACCGAACGGCGTCGCGAACATCCCCGTCCTGTCCCGTCGCCAGCGCAGGCCCGCCTTTGCCAGATCGGCCAGCCCCCGTGGCCCCAGACTGATCACATCCGTCCGCTTGGATGTATAGCTGATGACATAGTCCAGATGATCCTGCAGGTTCTGGCCGACGCCGGGCAGATCGTGGTGGCAGTCGATCCCATGAGCCGCCAGTTCATCGCGCGGCCCGATGCCCGACAGCATCAACAGCTGCGGCGACCCGAATGCGCCCCCCGACAGGATCACCTCTCGGTTTGCCAAAAGGCGTTGCACGGTACCACGGTGGCGCACCTCAAGGCCGATCGCGCGCGCGTTTTCCAAGATTACCCGCTGCGCCTGACACCGGGTCAGCACCGTCAGGTTGGGCCGCGCCCGGACTGCATCCGGCAGATATGCCGCCGCAGCAGAGCATCGTTCCCCACGTCGCGCATCATCGTGAAACTGGGTCACCTGAAAAAGGCCCGCGCCTTCTTGGCGGGGCCCGTTAAAGTCGGTGGTCCTGCGGATCTGTTGTTGGCCCGCAGCGTCAATGAAAGCGTGTGAGATTACGCGGGGTTCAGACTGATCGGATACGTGCAGCGGTCCGTTTGCGCCGTGCAGATCATCGCCGCCGCGCAGGTTTCGTTCAGCCCGCTTGAACCACGGCAGTACGCTTTGCCAGTCCCACCCCGTGCAGCCCAGATCGGCCCATTCGTCGTAGTCCTTGGGATGGCCCCGCACATAAAGCATTGCGTTAATCGCGCTTGATCCGCCCAGCGTCTTGCCCCGCGGCTGGAACCCTTTGCGGTTGTTCAAACCGGGTTGGGGTGTCGTGCGAAATGCCCAGTTGTTGATTTTGGGGCGGCCAGAAATCATCGTCGCCGCCAAGGCAGGTGCACGCACTAGAATGCTGTCCCCCTTGCCACCCGCTTCGATCAGGCACACCGATATGTCGGGGTCTTCGGACAGGCGCGATGCCATAACGCATCCCGCCGATCCGCCGCCCGCAATGATATAGTCAAATTTCACGCTGCGGCCCCTGACCAAATCCTAGCAAAGCCTAGTCTGGGGCCTGAGTTTAATCAATCAGCCGTGGGCAAGGTCCCGTTCAGAACATAGCGCAGGATGTCGACGACTTGCGCCGGTTCTTGGGCGACGGCCAAGGCAGCGGCGTCGACTTCCTTCAGCGCATGAGCATGGTCGGGCCCATGCAAAATCACCAAGGATTTGCCCAATGCCGCCGCATAGCCTGCATCAAATGCGGCATTCCACTGTTTATACTGATCGCCAAAGCGCACGACGACCACATCCGCAGCCTCGATCCCGCGGCGGGTGCGGATCGCGTTCAGTTGTGCGCCTTTGCGATCATGCCAGAACTTATCCGCCTCGGCCCCCATGATAGCTACGCCGCAATCATCGCTGGCCGCGTGATCGGTGACAGGCCCGCCAAAGCTGACATCCAAATCAGCAGCGCCTGTGATGATCTGGTCGCGCCAGTCCGTATGGATTTCGCCGGAAAGATAGACGTTCAGTGTCATTGTGATCCCCTTTTAACCGCGCAGCACGCCGCCTGTCGCTTTGGTGACTTTGTCGATGACCTTGGCCCCGACGGCCTCGATGTCTGCATCCTTCAACGTTTTGTCGGTGGGCTGCATGCGCACGGTCAGAGCAATCGATTTCTTGCCTTCGCCCAACGCGCCGCCGATGAATTCGTCAAAGACGCGCACATCGTCGATCAACGCCTTGTCGGCACCCATTGCAGCATTCACCAGTGTCATTGCATCAACACCAGCATCCACGACAAAGGCAAAATCACGTTCAACCGCCTGTAGGCTGCTGATCTGCAACGCAGGACGCGTAGATCCGGTTTTGCGCGGCAGCGGCACCTCGGCAGGCCAGATGGTAAAGCCCATGGCAGGGCCTTTTACGTCCATCGCGGCCAACACACGGGGGTGAATTTCACCAAAGACGGCCAGCACCTTTTTCGGGCCAAGGCAAATTTGTCCGTGACGACCCGGATGCCACCAGTCGGCACCATTGCGGTTGATCTGCACTTTGGCAGGGGCCCCGATAGCGGACAAAACCGCCTCAACATCTGCTTTGACGTCGAAAACGTCGATAGGGCGTGATGACCCGTGCACATCCTTGGGGCCGGTCCGGCCGACAATCAAACCACTGACCTGCATATGCTGTTGCCCCGGTTCGCCGCCGGTGAAGACGGGACCTACTTCGAACAATGACATGTCGGCGAAACCACGCGCCTGATTGCGCGCTGCCGCTTGCAACAACGCAGGCAAAAGCGCGGGGCGCATATGGCTCATGTCGGCACTGATCGGATTTTCCAGACGGGTTTCATCTGTCCCGCCCCCGAACAACGCGGCCGACGCTTGATCAATAAAGCTGTAGCTGACGCATTCATTGTACCCCAAGGCGGCGCAGGCCCGGCGTGCAAAGGTTTCGCGGCGCTGAATGGGCGACAAAACGGGTTTCGGCACACCGGCAGTCAGACGCGGCAACGGGCGACCCTCAAGCTTGGTCAGCGATGCAATGCGCGCGACTTCTTCGACCAGATCGGCCTCGCCTTGCACATCGGGGCGCCAGCTGGGCACGTGGGCCATGTTGCCTTCAAGGCGGAACCCCAAAGACGTCAGCGTCTTGCGCTGATCGGCCTCGGAAATAGTCATGCCCACCAGCGATTGCACGCGGGCCGCGTCTAACTTGTAGGCCCGCGAGAAATCAGGAACATTGCCTGCGATCACGACTTCGGAGGCTTCGCCGCCCGCGATATCAAGGATCATCTGGGTTGCATGTTCGATCGCGTAGGGCGTCCATTCAGGGTCGATCCCGCGTTCAAACCGGTACCGTGCATCCGAGTTGATTTTGAGCGCGCGGCCCGTATAGGCGGTGCGCACCGGATCGAAATAGGCCGCTTCGACAAAGACGTTCACGGTGTCCATGGTGCAACCGGTATCAAACCCGCCCATCACACCTGCGATGCTTTCGACTTTTTCGGCGTCGGAGATCACGGTCATGCCTTCGGCAAAGGTATATTCTTTTTCATCCAGACCCACCAACGTCTCACCGCCTTTGGCGCGGTGCACGCGCAGGGTGTTGCCCGCGACTTTGTCAGCATCGAAAACGTGCAAGGGACGGTTGCGGTCATAGGTGAAAAAGTTCGTCACATCGACAAGGAACGAAATCGGGCGCAGGCCAATCGCGCGCAGCTTGTCTTGCAGCCATGCAGGCGATGGGCCGTTCTTCACGCCACGGATCACGCGACCATAGAAAACGGGGCACTGGTCCAACGTGTCTTCGTCGATCGACACGCTGATCGGACAGGGGAACATCCCTTCGACGGCGGGCATATCACGCGGCTTTAACGTGCCCAGACCGCGCGCGGCTAGATCACGCGCAATGCCACGCACGCCCAAGGCATCGGGGCGGTTGGGGGTAATCGCGATCTCGATCACGGGGTCAACCTTGGCGGGGTCGTTCTTGGCCAACCAGTCGATGAAACGATCGCCGACCTCGCCCGAGGGCAGTTCGATGATGCCGTCATGTTCCTCGGACAGCTCAAGCTCGCGCTCGGATGCCATCATGCCAAAGCTTTCGATGCCACGGATCGTGCCGACGCCAATGGTGGTATCAATCCCCGGCACATAAACGCCGGGTTTGGCCACAACCACGGTAATGCCTTCACGCGCGTTCGGTGCACCGCAGATGATCTGCTGCACGCCTTCGTCGGTTTCCACCTGACAGACACGCAGACGGTCCGCATCGGGATGCTTTTCGGCGGATTTAACAAAGCCCAGCGTGAAATCCGCCAGCTTGGCACCGCGGTCTTCGACGCCTTCCACCTCGAGCCCCAGATCGGTCAGCGCATAGGTGATTTCATCCAGCGACGCGGTGGTATCCAGATGTTCTTTCAGCCAGGACAGTGTGAATTTCATGGGGCTTATCCTCGTGCAAATGCTTGGGCTAGGGCCTAGCGTTTAATCAGGGCGGTTTCAATGCGGTTAGTCCTGGCTTTTCGCCATAAGACCGTCCAGCTGCACACCCAGCCAGCCTTCGGGAATAAAATGCCCGCCGCTATGGACATCAAGGGTCACGCTGCGCCCTTGGCTGCAATTGTCCCAGACCAGATGGGTGGCACCGATGCCTGCCCTGATCTCGTAGTCTTGGGTGATCCGGCCCTGACCACAGCCAAACGTCTTGCGCCACAGGGCCACTGCGTTGGTGGCATCATGACCGGGGCCGCGCGGTAGGCTCATCCAGATGTCTTGCAGACCATGCACATGGCGCACCCGGTCGGGCGGGTTGGGGCACGGCGTCGTCTGCGGGATTGTACCCGACATCGTCATCAACCCTGCAATTTTATCGCCCCGCGCACAGGCATAACGCCACGCCATTGCCGCCCCGAATGAAAACCCCGAGACATAGATTTGGGTTGGGTCCACCGGATAGCGCTTGGCCACATCCGCAAGGATCGCGTCGGCAAAGGCAATGTCCGCTGGCGCATCCTGCCAGAACCGCCACGCCCGGTTCTGCGCAGAAGGCGCGATCAGCATAACGCCGCGAGGCTTGGTTTCAACGCCGATGCGAGGGTGGTTCACCACCGTTTTGCCACGCCGCAGGAAGGCGTGGAAATGCATCATCACCGGCAAGGGGGTCACGCCATCCCAGCCATCTGGCAGCAGGATGTTATATTCACGGTTGCCGATCTTGCAGGGGGTATCGCCGCCGCAGGTTTGGGCGTTTGTTGCGCTGGCAGCAGCCGGCAATAAAAACAGAACCAACAGTAGCAAACGTATCGGTTTCACTTTGCTCTTTCTGCGAGGTCTTTGACATCGCCCATCCGGTACAGCTTGATTTCACGCACCAACCGCAAGGTAGGCTTTGCAGCAAAAAGAAAAGACCCGATCAGGAAAAACCACGTCGCGGGAATCTGCTCTGACTCGAAAAAGAACAGAATAGACCCAACGATAAAGCATATGGCGGCCATGAAATCGACAAAAGTATAGACCAATTCGAACCGCGCATAGACAGTTCGACTGGCATCTGATGCCTCACGATTGCTATGTAGAAAAAGCTTCACAGCAAGTTCCTCTAAAGCTCAGGGCTCGTCTACCGGCTCAAGCCACCATGCAAGTTAGGCTGATCAAGGCTGGCAAACCCATAGTGACGCAGCCAGCGCAGGTCGGAATCGAAGAAAGCGCGCAGGTCGGGGATGCCGTATTTCAGCATCGCGATACGGTCGATCCCCATGCCAAAGGCAAAGCCCTGCCATTCGTTCGGGTCAATCCCGCCCGCTTGCAGCACCTTGGGGTGGACCATGCCGGACCCCAGCACCTCCATCCAGCCGTCGCCTTCGCCGATACGCAGCTGGCCGTCGACCCATGAACACTGGATGTCGACCTCGGCCGATGGTTCGGTAAAGGGGAAATGCGAGGCGCGGAAACGGGTTTTGATGCCGTCCACCTCAAAGAACGCGGCAAAGAATTCTTCGAGCGTCCATTTCAGGTTCGCCATAGAGATGTCTTTGTCGATCGCCAGACCTTCGACCTGATGGAACATCGGCGTGTGGGTCTGGTCGTAATCGGCACGGTACACACCACCGGGGCAAATGATGCGCAAGGGTGCGCCTTCGGCCTCCATCGTGCGGATTTGCACGGGGGATGTGTGGGTGCGCAGCACGTGCGGCGGGCGGTCGTCGCCCTCGGCGCGGGCCATGTAAAACGTGTCCATCTCGGCGCGCGCAGGGTGGTGCCCGGGGATGTTCAGCGCGTCGAAGTTATACCAGTCGGTGTCGATGCGCGGCCCTTCGGCAACGGAGAAACCCAGTTCGGCAAAGATCGCAGTGACCTCTTCCGTGACTTGGCTGACAGGGTGGATCGTGCCTTGGCGCGTGCCGCGGGTCGGCAGCGTAACGTCCAGCCATTCGCTGCGCAGACGTTCATCCAGTGCGGCATTGCCCAACGCGGCTTTCTTGGCGGCAAGGGCAGAATTGATCTCGTCCTTGAGCGCATTCAGCGCGGGACCGGCGGCTTGGCGTTCCTCTGGGCTCATCTTGCCCAGTTCGCGCATTTTCAGGGCAACTTCGCCCTTTTTGCCCACAGCGGCCAGACGGATATCTTCTAATGCCGCCTCATCCGCTGCATTCGCAATCTGTCCAATGTATTTTTGCTTGAGATCATCCATGTCGCACCTGCCGTTTGCTAGCCCGCTGACGTGCTACCAGAACCGCGGGTGATTACAAGCGCCGCGGCGCGTTTGGGCGCGGCAAACCGGGGCAAAATCAAGCCGCTTGGCCGATGGGTTTGGCGCTGCTAGGGTCAGGCAATCGCAGTAGACCTGCCCTTTGGACCCCAAGGTGAAGAAACCTCCCCTCGCACAAGATATGTTCTTTGGCCTGGTTTTCGTGATCTGCAATGTGTGGGCGTTGATTATCGTCACCAGCGCCTCGATTGCTGTGTTTGGCCGCCCTCGGGGGGTGAGCTATGGCATATTGCTAGAGGTTTTGTTAACCATTCTTACGCTTCACGGTGCCCTCATGGTGCTTTGGTTTCGCCTGTTTTCCACGAGGCTGGCGCTGTGCATATCCCTTGGCACGCTTCTCGGGATCACTGTCTTGTTAATGCCCTCTTTTGGCGAGCGTCCCATTCTAAGCATCTGCGTCAGCGCCATGATCTTTTGTCTGGCCTTCGCGTTTTGGCACCAGCGCCGCCTGCGCGCCTTATGACCGACGCACGCCCTGTCACCCGACCTTGGCTGGCCCTTGCGGGGCTGACCCTGGGCGTCATGGTCACCAACGGGTTTGCACGGTTCGCTTACGGACTGATCTTGCCTGCAATGAAATCCGAACTGGACTGGAGCTATGCGCAAGCCGGATGGCTGAACACGGCGAACGCGTTGGGCTATGTGGTGGGCGCGGTGCTGACGCTGCTGCTGATCGGGCGTATTGCACCCGCGCGGCTGTTCAGCTTTGGGCTGATCGCCACCACCGCCAGCCTGCTGGCGACAGGGGTCGAGGCGACAATGGGCTGGCAGACGTTCTGGCGGATTGCGGCGGGGGTGTTCGGGGCGATGTCCTTTTCCACCGCCAGCGTTTTAACCGCGAGGCTGTTCCCCGGTGATGCGAAACGCAACGCTTTGGCGATTGCGATCCTGTTTGGCACGGGTGGCGGTCTTGGCATCATGCTGGCAGGCGCATCTTTGCCCCTGATGCTTGCCGCATGGGGCCCGTCCTCCTGGCGCTTTGGCTGGTATATTATCGGCGGGCTCAGTGTTGTTGCCATGCCCCTTAGCCTGTGGTCTGCCCGCGCGCTGCATGTACCGGCCCCCCGCAACACGGCCGCTGGTGGACTGGCTTTGCGACGGATCTGGCGCGAGCTGGCGGGATATGCAGGGTTTGCCATGGGGTATATCGTGTACCTCACGTTCCTTGGGGCGTGGATGGCGGACCAAGACGCATCGGCCCCTTTGATCGCGGGGGTCTGGATCATCTTGGGCGTCGCGCTGATACTGTCACCTTTCGTCTGGCGCGGTGTCCTGGCGCGGCACAGATCAGGACGGCCATTGGCGATGATACTGACAGGCATCGCAATCGGGTCCGCCTTGCCCGTGGTATTGCCCGCGGGCGGTGCTGTGGTGATATCGGCCATCGTTTTCGGGCTATGTGTGTTCATGGCCCCCGGTGCCATCACCAGCTTTATCCGCCAGAACCTGCCGCCTGAAAGCTGGGCCGCCACGATGAGCCTGTTCACCGTTGTTTTTGCCGTTGCGCAAACCATCGGGCCTTTTGCGGCCGGGGCAATTGGCGATGCGACAGGGAATATCGGGTCAGGTTTGTTGGTGGCTGCTGCGATCCTGCTGACGGGTGCAGCGCTGGTCGCATTTCAAAAACCGCTCGACTGAAACGCAAAACGCCGCCCTGATATCAGAGCGGCGTTTCGTATTCTAACGATGCAAAGGGCGCTTATGCGGCCAGTGCGTCTTGTGCTTGCTTAACAATCGCACCGAACGATTCAGGTTCGTTCACGGCCAGATCGGCCAGAACCTTACGATCTACTTCGATGCCTGCAAGGGACAGACCATTGATGAAACGGCTGTATGTCAGCGCTTCGTCATGGCTGCGCACAGCGGCGTTGATCCGCTGGATCCACAATGCGCGGAAGTTGCGCTTGCGATTCTTGCGGTCACGGGTTGCATATTGGTTTGCTTTGTCGACGGCTTGACGCGCGACCTTAAAGGTATTCTTGCGGCGGCCATAGTAACCTTTGGCTGCTTTAATTACCTTCTTGTGACGGGCGTGGGTGACGACACCACCTTTTGTACGGGACATATCGGCTCTCCTATCTTAGCGGTCGTAGGGCATGAAGCCCTTGATGATCTTTGCATCTGGCGCAGACAATGCTGTCGTGCCGCGTGCGTTGCGCAGG
>NZ_JBFEKM010000064.1:0-20796 GCF_041552635.1 Sulfitobacter sp. | reverse complement strand
GGGCGGTCGCACAGCCATCGGCAGCGGTGTGCTTTCGGGCACTATCGCGGCGACTGTGCTTGGCGTTTTGTTCGTGCCGTTTTTCTTTGTCATGATCGCACGTTTGACCCGGAACAAAGATACCAAGACGGGGAACGAACCCTAGGTCAGAAAATGACCCATAGCCACGTCCGAGTTTCCGTATTTTGCCCCTACAAGGGATACGCATCGGGCGTCCATATGGTAAGCCGTTGACAATTCGTTTACTTTTCTGATCGTTGGCCCCAAAGTTGAGGAGCGTTGCTGTGATCCTTTTTGGTCTTAGATCACCGATTGTCGTGGACTACGAAATTTCGGCCGAGCGGTCAGGAAGGGCAATTGCCTATGGGGTGTCCGTTTCGGGTCACCCTCGGGTCCTAAGCGATATCGAGATTGTTGAGTTCTTGGAACTTGAAGGCTGGGCACGCGGTCCTGCCATGCCTTGTGCCTTTTCGCCCAAGAAGCGAGCAGAGCTTGCGCAGCTGGCACAAGATTCCGGTTTCGGTCTGGCTGACGCATTGATTGACCCGACTGCAATTCTGCCGCCACGGCTGCGTATCGGGGTTGGGTCTTTTGTTAATGCGGGTGTTGTCGTCGGCGGTGGATGTGCCTTCGGAGAAGGCGTATTGATTAATCGGAGTGCTTCTATCGGACACCATACTGTGCTGGGCGATTATGTCAGCGTCGGTCCGGGCGCAGTTCTGTCAGGCAATGTCAGGATCGGGCGTAACAGCATGATTGGCGCGGGGGCCGTGATCCAATCCGGCATCAGAATTGGTGATAATGTGCTTGTTTCAGCGGGCAGCGTCGTACGCAAACATGTAAGTGACGGGGCCTTGATCGCTGGAAATCCCGCCAAGGTCATGCCCTTTCGAAACGGGCAATCCTCGCTTGATCTGATGGGAGGGGAATGAAGGTGACCCTTTCGACCCAGCTTTGGCACAGTTTCGAAGTAGGTGGCCGGACAGATTTTTTGATCTCTCCCGAAACCACTTTAAGCTATAGCGAAATGCAAGAGGGTATCCGCTGCTGGATGGCCTTGTTTGACGAAGCTGGATTGGCCCAGGGGGACCGTTTTGTGCTGCGGACTGACCGGCAGGAAACTGCGATATCGGGTTTTCTCGCAGGGCTGATCGACGGGGTTGTGCCTGTATTGCTTGAGGGAAGCTGCCCCGATCAGCGTCTTGCGTCGATCATATCGGCAGTTGACCCGAAGCTCGTTGTATCTGATGCCAATCTGCCAGCTTTGGAACCCACGATCATGGGGCAGGTCTTGAAGACAGTCGAGCGTCGCCGTGGGCCAAGCGCCTTGTTTCGCCGCAAATCAGGAAACGATTTTGGCCTTGGCACCAAGGCTGCGTCGCGCGCGCCCCGGTTGCCGGTTGATGATACCTTGGCCTATTTGCTGTTCACGTCTGGCACAACAGCAGCACCAAGCGGGGTTGAGATTACCCGCGCCAACCTTGCCGCAAATCTGGAAACACTTACCCGATTGGGAGGGGTTTCCGGCACATCGCGTATCTTTAATGACATGATCCTTGCCCACGCCGATGGCATGATCCAAGGTCCTGTACTGGCGGCGTGGAACCTTGCTGCGGTGGTGCGGACAGGCGGTTTTGAAGTTCAAAAGATTGAAATTTGGCTGTCACAGATAAGGCAAATCAGGGCGACGCATGTTCTGGCAGTCCCGACCATATGGGCGATGATAGACCGGTATGCGGCCCATGATGATTATTTCGATGGGCCTGAATGCGCGATGCTGATCACTGTCGCGGCGAAAATGCCTGCTGATCTTTTGGGTCGGATCGAACAGCGTTTTGGCCGACCGCTTGTCAATCACTATGGTCTGACAGAGACGGTAGCGAGCGCACTCTATTCCGGCAATCACACTGAGATGGGCACGCCCGGAACAATCGGCAAGCCGGTTGATTGCGAGGCACGCATCGAAGGTGGCGCGGACGAAGGCGAGCTGCAATTGCGCGGCGACAACATTTTCAACGGCTATTGGCGCAACCCCGACCGAACGAGGCAAAGCTTTACCGATGATGGATGGTTCAAAACCGGTGACATCGCCCGGATGCGGGAAGATGGCAGCTTTGACTACCTTGGGCGGCTGAAAACGGTGATTATGTCTGGCGGCGTGCTGATCCTCCCCGACGAGATTGACGAGGCCCTGTTGCGTCATCCGGCAGTCGTTGAATCGGCCACAGTCGGGGTGCCCGACGATATGTTCGGCGAAATCGGTATGACCGGCGTTGTGCTTTCCGATCCCGTGGATGAACCGGCTTTGGTCGCCCATCTGCGTGACCATGTGGAGCCTCGAAAAATTCCTAAACGGATTCATGTGCTCAGCGAAATTCCGCGAGGTCTGTCGGGCAAAGTGAACACGCAAGCTTTGCGCGCAGTTTTGACCGATGCCCCAGACAGCAGCCAACCTACGGCCCATGCGACAAATATACAGACTGATGTTTTGGCCATCGCTGCCAAGGTTTTCCGCGTGCCTGCCGAACAACTGTCACTGCGATCGACACCCGATGATGTCGAAGGTTGGGACAGCTTCACGCAATTAAACCTGATTTTGTCGATTGAAGACCATTTCGATCAACAAATTCCGGTCGCAAGGGTCAGCGCCCTTCGCCGGTTGGGCGATTTTGTCACGGCCCTTCAGGATTGCGAATGAAACTGACGGCAAGATCTATAGCGATGGCTTGGCTGTCGGCGCTGGTTCTTGTGGTTGGCATCTTGATCGCGATAGGCGCTTTCGGCCAGCGGCGGGTCGATGCGCGTTTCACCGGGGTGGATACCGTTTTCCTGGGCACGTCCCTTTTTCGTCATGCGTTGCCTGATCTTGGCCAGATCACGCCTTTACCGCAAGTGGATGCAGAAAAGTCGCTGCGTATCGGGTTAAACAATGGGTCAGAGCGGCAGATACTTGATATGGCAACGGCGGCTGTGGCCTCGGGTGTGGGAAAGGTTTTTATTGAAATCAATCCGTTGGTTTCGCGGTTTGCAACCGATCGCGCAGGCTGCGGGGTTCGGAACAGTATACAGCATCGGCTTGGAAACCTAAAAATTTTCACAGATGCTATCCTGCTTGGCAGAGATATATATTGGCCGGGCGCTGAACCTGCCAATAAGGATAAAACACGCTCCATAAACCCTGAAACTACCGCAAAGTATTACCCGTTGAAATTTGTCGGCCCTTGTCATGTTGGCGCATGGCAGCGCCTTTTCACGACCTCCAAAGGCACCCGGTTCGTTCTCGTCATGATGCCGCGGGATGGTGTCGCAAAGCAGTTGATAGGTGCCGACGATATGGCCACCTTCGAGCGGAGAGCCAGAGCATTTTCAGCACAATTCGACATCCCTCTTTTCGTACCGGAAAGCGCCGGCGACTGGGGGGAAGAACTGTTTCTTGACCAAGCACATCTAAGCGGGCGCGGTGCTGACCGCTTTGGCAAAGAGCTCGCCGCGTGGTGGCGGGTGCAAAAATGATGACCCCGGACCTTTTCACGCTGTTTTTGCTTGGGATGATCTGTGTTCCGATTTCTTGGGCCGTTCCGTCCAAATATGCCTTCGATGCGATCTCCATCTGGACTTTTATGTGTCTCCTGCTTTTGTCGCCGGCTTCGGCTTTGTGGCTGCTCGCGATCGCCATTTTGCTGCCTTGCGCACTGACATTTGGCGGCCGTGCAAAAGGCCCTGTCACAGCGATTGCATCGCTTGCTTTGATCGCAGGGCTTGTGGCGTCTCGCACGCTGCCGGGGTGGGCGTGGATCGGTGGTGCGTTCTTTACCCTTCGCGCGCTGCATGTTGTTCTAGAATGGTGGATGGGGCGGATTTCGACGCTCGGATACCGCGAAAGCCTGCACTATTTTCTGTTCCTACCAGTTCTGCCAGCGGGCCCCATCAACCGTCTACCACATTTTCAACATCAGCTACGCCGTCGACGTTGGGAGCCAGAGCAGTTTCTGACCGGGGCCGAACGCGTTTTGATTGGGCTGGTCTGGCTTTACCTGATTGCAGGAAAAGGTGTTGCCAAGATTGATTTTGAGGTGATGCTGGCCACCGAAACGTTGGCACCATTTTGGCGCATATGGGCCGGTTCGGCAGTATCATGGGTCGAGCTGTTTTTCGTATTCGCCGGTGCGACCCATGTGGCCCTTGGCGTATCGCTGATGATGGGGTTGAAGCTGGAGGAGAACTTCAGCAAACCTTGGGCTGCCCGCAACTTGGTCGAATTTTGGACCCGTTGGCACATGTCGCTGACCGGCTGGGTCCAAGACTATGTTTTCCGTCCCATCACGGCGCTAACCCGTCAGCCCGTAATTGCTTTGATCGCGGCGTTGCTGGTGATTGGTCTTTGGCATGAATTCTCGCTCTACTATATTCTGTGGGCGCTTTGGCAATCGCTGGGGATCGTGCTGTCCCGTTTTATGTTGCCACAAAGGGCCGGCATCTCACTTCCAAACTGGATCAGTGCAGTCGCGGGCCCAATCTGCGTGCTGGGGTGGCTTTCGGCTGCGCGACCCGTGATCGGGCTTATTTTGGGGGGCTTTCCATGACACCATTAACCCGCTTCTATTCGCGCATCCTGCCTGTCTACGCGGTTTGGCCTGCGCTCACGCTTACTTATGCGGCGGCGATTTCGGTTCTGATCATCTATGGCCGCCCGATCACCAATGATATCGTCTATATCGACATCGAGGCCGTGCGATGACGCTGAATAGTGCGCACCCTTCACCGCACCGCATTCTGGTTGTCGGCGCAAGTTTCGGGTTGCTCCCTGCGGCCAAGATTGCCGCGGCGGGGCATCAGGTCACTGTCGTAGGACGGGCTGATGAGGGTGCGGTGATTGCGCAGCAAGGGGTCGCGATCCATTTTAGTGAACACCATATATTACGCCCCCCAATGGGTGACCGCGGGATTTCGCTGGCCACTCCCTCTCAGGTCAACCCAGAGGATTTCGATCTCGCTATCTTTGCCATTCAGGAACCACAGGCGCAGTCGCGCGACATCAGTGATCTTATCTCTCGTATTGCTGACAGGCTGCCGGTTGCGTCGATCATGAACATGCCGCCTCCGCCATTCCTGAAGCGCGTTCCATCTCTGCCCCCAACCCTTGGTGAAAGTGCCTATGAAAATCGCTCAGTCTGGCAGTCAATACCACCCGAGCGTATGACGCTGGCAAGCCCCGATCCGCAAGCGATCAGACCTGATCCAGCGCGGCCGGGGCATCTGCAAGTAACGCTGGCGTCCAATTTCAAATTCGCGCCTTTTGCCAGACCGGAAGACCAAGCAATCTTGGCGCGCATAACAAGAGACGCGTCCCGCCTGCGAGAGACGTGGGGGCCAGTGCCGGTTCATTTACTGACTCGTGGATCGATATTTACGCCTTTGGCGAAATGGCCGATGCTGGTGACGGGAAACTGCCGCTGTCTGCGCATGAACGGTGGCCCAGTTTCGATACGCGATGCCGTTAACCAAGACTTGAATGTCAGCCGCAAAATTTACGAGGCAGTGACTGTCGCACTACGGGCGACGGGTGCACCACCATCATCTTTGGTCCCCTTCGAAAGCTATGTTAATGCGACGCAATCTCTGGTTAGGCCATCATCACTCGCGCTTGCCCTTGAGGCTGGTGCGACATCTGTCGAACGCATCGATATCTTGGTTCTGAATCTAATGCAGCACATGAACTGTGACCCCGAGAGCATGAAAATAATGGCCGCGGTAAGTGCCCTTGTTGAACGATCTTTGGTAAGGAACCGGATGGCTGCAAAATGAAACCGGACCTATCGCGGTTTTGTGCCGCTGTCGGATTGACCAAGGGATGCTCGGATTGATTTTTGATAAGAGGCATAGGGCACTCTGGTTTAGCCAGACCACTAAATTGGTCAAGCTGGGCAGGCTGCATCCAAGTGCTGTTGTTTGAGGACAGGGCGCACAGTCTCTCCATACCACAGTGTGGTAGGGGCAATCAGATTCTGATTATCTCGAAGTTCTGGGAACAGCGCCAGAAGTTCCATGCTAAGGTCACTCCCCATCATTCTCAGGCTCATGTTTCCGGGATAGAAGCTTTCCGATGGGGCATTCTCGGCAAAAATGATCTGGTGCGCGTCGAACATCAGATGGATATAGGTGACCGCCCGCTTGCCGTTTGCGATACGCACCCCTGGAAGTTGCCCCGCGAGGTGTTTTGCGCGCATCAATTGGTCTTTTCCGACCAACATGCAATGCTGCGGGGACACAAGCAATGGGCGGGCATTCCCCAGAACATCTGCATGAAAAAGCACCGGGCGCAAATTTGGCGCGGCACGGAGGGTCTCTTGACCAAGCCGTCTCTTGCCGATCCAGCGGATCGGTTGCGGGCCATTGTCGGCGGTGATGACCAGATCGCCGATTACGAGGTCTTCGATCAGGACATCACCGCGCGGCGTGCAGATCGCTGTGCCGGTCGTAAAGCACACCACGCCGGTGTTTTCCGAAGTGAAGCTGGAATTATCCGCGCTTGCCCCGGAAAAGTTTAGACTGCCTGTGCCAAAGCTGGATCTGCCCGAATAATCGACACCGTCAACACCATCGTTGGACTGGTTGAGGATACCATCATCCGTCTGGTCGGCGTGCAGTTCACGGATGTTACCGTAGAAAGCCGATAAGTCGATGAAATCATTGTTTGCACTGTTGCCGTCGTCCAACGTTCCAGTATTGCCAACGTTGAAATCAGTGATCGTGTCGTTGCCGTCGCCGGGGGCGTAAACGAATGTATCGGTTCCATCACCGCCAATAAAGACATCGTTCCCAGTACCGCCGTTCAGGTTGTCGTTGCCATCGCCACCGTCGATGAAATCGTCACCCGCGCCGCCGGTAATCGAATCATCACCAGCCTCACCAGACAGGGTGTCGTTTCCATCTTCGCCGAGTAGGGTGTCGTTCCCGGTGCCGCCCAGCACGAAATCGTCGCCCCCCCGCGCCTCGATGTTGATGCCGATACTGTCGGCAGATCCGTCCACCGTATCGGCCAGATCCGTCAGGATAAACCGCTCTATCTGGCTGAAAGTTATCGTGCCGGTGCCGTCAGTGACGGTACCGGTCTCGCTACCGGAATAGGTCACGGTTACCGGCGACGTCACCGCGCTCAAGTCTATGGTGTCAAAGTCGGTGCCACCTTCGCCGCCCGTGATCGTATCATTGCCAAAGTTGTCTTCCACGACAAACGTATCGGCATCGTCGCCCCCCGATAGAACGTCGTCGTCGCTTAGCACCGGTGGCGTGGTCGTAAAAATTTGCACCGGTTCGATCGGACCTGTTCCGTTCAACTCGATGTTAAAGATCTGCGTATTTCCGTTTGCGTAGGTGATCGTATAGATAACGCCATAGGTCGTCGGCGAATGTTGTACGATCGACGACGAAATATTGGTGTAGTCTTCTTGCAGGACGATCTTGTCCTTGCCGTAATCGAAGCCGCGCAAGGCAAGTGTGTTCGTCGTATTGGTCGTTCCGACCAGTACGTAATCGGCAACATTGTCGCCGTCATTGTCACTGCCCCCACCATCATCAAGGCGGATCGTCGCGTTGGAGCTGTTTTCGGCGGCCCAGCGAAAGTAATCCTGTCCGGTCGTTCCGTTGATCGTCTGCCCGTTGCTGACAGTGGTATAGGTCGGATCCGCTGTCTGTCCGCCATAGATCGTATCATTTCCGGCATCGCCGGATATCGTATCGTTCCCCGAATATCCGACCAGTGTGTCATTCCCGGCGTTTCCAGTAATCGAATCGTCGTCCTGAGAGCCGGTTAGGGAATCGTTTCCGCTACCTCCGCTGATCGTTGCCATGATTGCTACCTCACTGGTTGAAGCAGCGGCCTATAGGACAAAGGAAACCAAGCCATTAAAGCGACAATTTGCGCAAGAAGCGATCTAGCTGTCAGTATTGTCGGGTGGCACGCAAACCGCCCAATGGCAGATGTGTCATGTTGAAGAAAGGGTCGTGAATTGAAAGCCATCCTGAGACGATAGATAAGTAGCTTGCATATTATTATCATGCTACATAAAATGCAAAAGCAAGAGGAGGACTTGTGATGATTAATTATGACGCTCTCATGGGGCGGAAATTCCCTATGACCGAACATGCCTATACGGAAAAGGATACGATCCTTTATGCGCTTGGCCTTGGCCTTGGGACCGATCCGCTGTCCCCGTCGCACCTGCGCGCCACCTATGAAAATGCAACGGGGTTCGGTGCCTTGCCCGCCATGGTTAATGTGTTGGCCTATCCCGGTTTCTGGGCGATGGAGCCCGACACTGGTTTGACGTGGCAAAAAATCCTTCATGGTGAACAAAGTCTGACGCTTTATGCGCCACTGCCTGCGTCGGGCGTGCTGCTGGGTGAAACACGGATCACCGGCATTGTGGACAAAGGTACGGGCAAGGGCGCGTTGATCTACTCCGAGCGGGTCATCACCGACAAGGCCAGCGGCCTCAAGATCGCGACGATCGTGAGCACTTCGTTTGCGCGGGGCGATGGCGGGTTCGGGGGATCAGACGATGCAGTGCGCCCCGTCCACGCCATGCCCGAAGGTGCGCCGGATGCGACGTTCGATTTCAAGACGCCAGAAAATGCCGCGCTGGTCTATCGGCTTTCGGGGGATATGAACCCGCTCCATGCGGACCCCGACGTAGCACGGCAGGTTGGTTTTGACCGGCCCATTCTGCACGGGCTTTGCACGCTTGGCGTGGCCTCGTGGTCGATTACCGAAGCATTGGCCGGTGGGAACTTTGCGGCCCTGACCCACCTGCAATTGCGGTTTTCGTCGCCTGTGTATCCCGGCGAAACGATCCGCACGGAAATGTGGCGGGACGGCAATGACATCAGCTTTCGCGCTCGCGTGGTCGAACGTGACATCGTGGTGCTCAACAATGGCTTTGCACGGCTTGGCTGATCTGAAATTTGTTTGAAAACAAGGAGAAATATGATGGCTGACCGGCCTCTGCCGACCATCTATCCAGAGACAGAATTCTACTGGAACGGTGCCAAAGAGGGTAAGCTGTTGCTGAACAGTTGCCCGTCATGTGACAAGGCGTATTTCCCGCCGCGGCCGTTTTGTCCGGTCTGCGGCAATCGCGATGTCGAAGTTAAGCAGGCCAGCGGTAAGGGTCGACTGTATTCCTACATCATTAACCATCTGCCCGCCCCCGGGTACGAGCCCCCCTTTACGGTTGCCGTTGTCTTGTTGGACGAAGG
The DNA here is from genome assembly GCF_041552635.1 of Sulfitobacter sp. Lineage (GTDB taxonomy): Bacteria > Pseudomonadota > Alphaproteobacteria > Rhodobacterales > Rhodobacteraceae > Sulfitobacter. The sequence continues at coordinate 11,538 of NZ_JBFEKM010000064.1, read as the reverse complement.
CGTGAAGATGGTCGCGAACATCCTGGATTGCCCTGCCGATCCCGATGCGCTGATCCTCGATATGCCGCTTGATGTGACCTTTGAGCAGCGCGGCGATGTCGCCATTCCCCAGTTCAAACCAGCAGGAGCCACCGCATGACCCGCGCATCCATAGCCATCGTCGGTGCCGCCGAAACCACGCGTATGGGCAAAGTGCCCGAGCTAAGCCAGACAGGGCTGCACGCGGATGCTGCGTTGAACGCCTTGGCCGATTGTGGTCTGACCCTTGCGGATATTGACGGTGTTGCGACCGCTGGCCATGACGTGGCCGAAATCATTCAATACCTTGGCATTACACCGACATGGTACGATGGCACGTCAGTCGGTGGCTGTTCCTTTATCACGCTGGTGCGGCATGCGGCAGCAGCGATTGAAACAGGGCTGTGCAAGACCGTTCTGATCACCCACGGTGAAAGCGGCAGGTCGAATAATCGCAGCCATCGCCCACTGTTCCCCTCCATGCAGCAGCAAGAATTTGAATCGATCTACGGACCATTGTTTCCGCCGTCGCGGTTCACGCTTCCGGTGATGCGCAAGATGAAAGACGATGGCCTGACCGTCGAACAGATTGCCATGGTCGCAGTGGTCCAGCGCGAATGGGCCGCTCTCCACCCGCGCGCAACGGCGCATGATCCGCTTTCGGTCGATGATGTTCTGAACTCGAAAATGATCGCATATCCTTTCCGCAAACTGATGTGCTGTTTGGTCAGCGATGGTGGCGGTGCCCTGATCCTGACCAGCGCGGCGCGGGCCAAGGATTTCCCCACCAAACCCGTCTATCTGCGCGGTATGGGCGGCGAAAGCGCCGAAGGGCCGATGATCTCGCAGATGGAAAGCTTTTCATCGTCCAAGGCATTCCGCGTTTCTGGTAAGATGGCGTTCGAGAGCGCGGGGATCACCCATTCGGATGTCGATCACCTGATGATCTATGATGCCTTTGCACATTTGCCGATTTATGGGCTTGAGGATCTTGGCTTTGTCAAACCGGGCGAAGGCGGGGCCTTTATTGCGGAAGGCAATACACGCCCCGGGGGCAGCTTGCCGTTGAACACCAACGGCGGCGGCCTGTCTTATATGCACTCTGGCATGTACGGAATGTTCGCCCTGCAAGAAAGCGTGCGGCAGATGCGGGGCATATCGCCCGCGCAAATCGAAGGGGCCAAGCTGTCCTTGGTCCATGGGGTCGGCGGCATGTTTTCAGCGGCGGCAACGGCTGTGCTCACCTCGGAGGATCAGTGGTGAGCACGGCCCGAAAAACGGGCGCGTGCCGGGTGGCACCAGCGGAACCAATCTGCGGCTTGCCACGGATTTCGCGTGGCCCCGCCAAGCTTGACGCTGATGGAGGGTCTTATTGATGGATGACGGTGCACTTGCGGGCCTGCGGGTTCTGGATCTGACGGATCAACGTGGCATTCTGACGGGACGGATGCTGGCCTGCATGGGCGCTGATGTCCTTCAAATCGAACCAGCGGGCGGGTCGGCTGCTCGTGGGGTTGCACCTTTCGACACGGTCGGCACGTCATTGTTCTGGGCCGCCTATGGTGCCGGTCGGCGGTCGCTGGTTCTGGACCGTGGCACCGAAACCGCACGGCTGATAGCGCTGGCCGCCGTTGCGGATGTGGTTCTTGAGAGCGGTGTGCCCGGACGGGATGGTTTTCTGGATACGGACACGCTGTTGAAAGCCAATCCCGGTGTCGTTCATTCCATCGTAACGCCCTTTGGTCTGGACGGGCCGAAAGCGGGCTATGCAGAAAGCGACCTGACATTATGGGCCGCTGGCGGGCCGTTGAAGCCAACCGAAAGCCAAGCCGGCATTCCAACCCGCGTGACTTTGCCACAAGCCTATCATCATGCGGCAGCGGATGCGCTGTGCGGGATAATGGTCACCCTTGAGGCGCGCAGACGCGGCGGCCAAGGCCAACGGGTGGTCACCAGTGCACAGGCGTCGGCCACGCAATGTACTCTTAGCCTGTCGATGGCGTCGGTCATCGGTCATCCGAACTACGTCTTCCGCGCCGAGGTAAAATCCAAGAAGAAACGCGAGCTTGACCTGTCAGGCTCGGGCTCGCGGACGCAGCGGTCGAAATGGCCCGTCAAGGACGGCATCGTTGAAATGCACCTTGCCCTTGGTCCGGCGGCGGGGCGGTTCACGAATTCGCTGTTTGCGGTGATGGCCGCGCGCGGGGCATGTTCGCCGAAATTCGCCGCATGGGACTGGATTACGCTACCCCCCCAAATTGAAAACGACGAAATCACGGATGAGGAGATGGAGCAGGCCCGCACCGAGGTTGCCGATTTTCTTGCCGCCATGACCAAACGCGAGGCGGTCGAAATGGCGTTGCAGCATCGTCTGATGCTGGCCCCGATCATGACGGTCTCGGATCTGGCCGACAGCCCCCACAGCAAAGCGCGCGGCTTTTTGCAAAAGGTCGGCGCGTTGGCTTTGCCGGGTAAACTCGCGCTTGGCTTTGACGAAGGGTTTACCCCGCTGCGACCAGCACCCGATCTGGGCGAAGGCGGCACCAAGCCCGAGGCCGATTGGCTTGAAAATGCGGATGCCGCTCGGCCTTTTCCTGTGGCCAAGGCTGTGACCCATGTCGCACGGCCGCTTGAGAATATAACCGTCCTTGATCTGTCCTGGGTGGTCGCAGGGCCGATGATCGGGCGCAATCTGGCCGATTTCGGTGCAAAGGTCATTCGGGTCGAAAGTGCGCGAAAGCCCGAAGTCGCGCGGTTGACAGGGCCGTATCCGGAAGGTGTTCGTGATCTCAACCGGTCGGGACTGTACGAAAACTGCAATGCTGGAAAGGCAGGCCTGACGCTGGACCTTTCCCAAGACGCGGGGCGGGCGCTGGTCAAGGAGCTGGCTGGCAAGGTTGACGTGTTGGTCGAAAGTTTTGCCCCTGGCCAGATGGATAGATGGGGGTTGGATTACGATACCCTGTCGCAGGATAATCCGGGGTTGGTCATGCTGTCGACATCGCTGATGGGGCAGTCGGGGCCATGGTCCGCCTTGGCGGGGTTCGGCAATATCGGTGCCGCGATGTCGGGGCTTCAGGTGCTTGCCGGTCGTGATGTGTCTGCCCCGATTGGCCCTTATGGACCCTATACAGATTTCGTGGCCCCGCGTCTGGCCTTTCCTGTGTTATTGGCTGCGTTGGAAGACAAGCGCCTGACGGGCCGGGGCAGACAGTTGGATATCAGTCAGGCCGAGGCCGGGATGCAGTTCATCGCTGAAGCATTCGCTGACCACGCGGCGACCGGGCGGGTGCCGATTGCCGATGGCAACCGCGACCCGCACTGTGTTCCCAACGAAGTCTACCCCTGTGCCGCGCCGGATGGCGAAACGGCTTGGGTTGCCATATCCGCAACGTCCGACACCGCGTGGATCGCGCTGCGCGGGGAAACCGGATTGGCCGCGCTGGCGGATCCGGCATTCGAGACGCTGGAAGGCCGCCGCGCGGCGGAGGTCGAGATTGATGCGCGTCTTGCGCAGTGGTGTCGCGACCAAACCCCCCAAGCGGTCGAGCAGCGCCTGCAGGCCTGCGGTGTGGCCGCGCATGTCGTGGCATCGCCTGCGGATTTGGCAATTGATGCGCAGCTAGAGGCATGGGGGCATTTTCAAACCCTGCCCAGAACCGATGGCACCCCCGCACATCACGAGGCTTGCCGCTTTCAGCTTGGTCTGACACCTGCCAAAACACTGCGCGCGGCACCGGAATACGGGCGCGATACCCGTCAGATTTTGGCGGAGTATATAGGTCTGGATGCAGCGCAGATTGATCAACTGGAAAGGGACGGTGTTCTGACCTGAACGGTCAGGATCACCGGACAGAATTTATCCGACGGTCAGGTTTTCTTTGAGGGCCATGGGTTTACCCGTGGCCCTCAAACGTATCGCAATAACCGCCTAGCGAAAGTCAAATCGCGGCGGTTGTTTGTGGGTGAAACGGTCGATTGCGTCTTTGTGGTAGGTGCTTGACAGACACACCGCTTGTGCCTGCGCTTCAAGTTCAAGAAGCGCGTTGCTGTCCAGATCCATCGACCTTGCTGAAATCGCCTTGGTCATCGCAAAGGCGGTGCGCGAGGTATCGCACATCATGCGGGCGATTGCCTGGGCACGGGGCAAAAGGTTATCAACAGCAAGAACTTCCATGCAAATGCCGAGGCTTTGCGCTTCTTCTGCGTGGACGGTGCGGCCCGTATAGAATAATTCACGCGCCCGTTGCAGACCTATCATCCGCGGAAGGGAATAGAACAAGTTGCCATCCGGTACCGCCCCGACCTTGCAGAACGACGCGTTGAAACTGGCCCGTTCAGACGCCAGGATGATGTCTCCGGTCAGCGCCAGACCCAGACCCGCGCCATAGGCCGGACCATCAACCGCGACGATGACCGGCACCGGTAAATCCCGCAGCAGCGTGATCCAGCGATGCAGGTATTTCATCCGGGGCAGGATATCTTCGGCACCTGTGACCAGACCGGCCTTGTGGTTCGCCAGCATCTTTTTCAGATCCCCGCCGGCGCAGAACACGCCGCCTGATCCGGTCAGGATCACGGCCTCAAGGTCGGAATCGACCGACAGATCCTGCATCGCGCTGGATAATCCTTCGCGCATGGCGTCGGACAAAGCGTTGCGCGATGCAGGTTCATTCATGGTCAGCGTCACAACGCCGCCTTGGCGGGTGATTTGCAAAGCGTCCGTCATTTTGCAGCTTCCTTTGTGTATTCAGCCCCTTGGGTTTCCAGGACATGGGCCTTGATCGTTTTCTTATCGAGCTTGTTGGTCGCGGACAGGGGCAGGGGCCCTTGCCAGATGGTCATGCCGCGCGGGGCCTTGTAATGGGCAATCCGTTCGCGGCAAAAAGCGATCAACTCGGCTTCGGTCGCGGTTTTTCCGTCGTGCAGGGCAACGGCGGCATAAACCATCTCGCCCCACTTGGCATGTGGCACGCCAAAGACCGCGGCCTGTGCAACTGCGGGATGTTTGCTCAGGGCATTTTCGGTCTCGATCGGATAGACGTTTTCCCCGCCCGAGATGATCATTTCCTTGGTGCGTCCCGCGATGGTCAGATAACCGTCTGCGTCCATCACGCCAGCATCACCCGTGTGGAAAAACCCGCCCCGCATGGCATGCGCCGTCTCATCAGGGCGGTTCCAGTAGCCATTCATCACCTGTGGTCCGCGCACCACGATTTCACCGGGCGTTCCGGTTGGCACAGGATTGTCGTCAACGTCCACAATCCGCAGATCGGAATACAGAATCGGGCGGCCCACAGTGCTGAGTTTATCCAGCATTGGATTGCCCGGCACGTGATCCGCCGGTTCAAGAACCGACAGGACGGGCGACGTTTCGGTCAGCCCGTAACCCTGACAAAAGGTGATGCCCGGAATGGCGGCAATCGCGCGTTCCATCAGCGTGACGGGCATCGGGGATGCGCCATATGTCAGCACACGGATGGACGAGAAATCAAAATCCGCAAAGCGCGGGTGGTTCATGACCATGTTCAACATCGTGGGCACCATGGTCATGGTCGTGATCCTTTGCGCTTCGATCATGCGCAGGGTGTCCTCGACCTCGAATTTCGGTTGAACGACCATTGTGGTGCCATAGGCCAGTGCTGTGAACACTCGACTGCCCGTGCCAAGATGGAACAGCGGCCCCGACAGCAGCAGCACGTCATCTTGCCTGTAGCCATAAAGGTGACCTGAACCGGTGGCATTCACCAGAAAGTTGGAATGGCTCAGCATGACGCCTTTTGGCTGACCTGTTGTGCCTGAGGTATAGAACAGGATCATCGTGTCATCGGACCGGCTGGCACAATCATCAAAGGCATCTTCGGCGACTTCGGGGGCATCGGAGATCAGCGTGTCATAATGCAGCGTGCCGTCGGGCAGGGTGTCGCCGGGTTGACCCCAATCGGCAAGGATGAGGGTCTGCAACGTGGGGCACTGCGCCATCAGCTCAGCAGCTTGGTCGCGAAAATGTCTGTCGACGATCAAAATGGCGGGGGTGGAATCGCCAATCACGCCGACCATTTCCTCAATAGAAAGCCGATGATTGATCGGCACGGAAATCGCCCCGATCATCGAGGGCACCACGTACATTTCAACAATCCAGTGCGAGTTCAGGCCCAGATACGCCACACGGTCACCGGGCTTTACGCCCAGCTTTTGCAGCTGCCACGCAATCGCATGGACGCGGCGGTTCATCTGGGCCCAGTTGTAGTCGCGCCCTTCGAAATGGGTGGCGCGCCAGTCGGGGCGTTGATACGCATATTTGCGTATGAAGTCTGGAAAATGGATCATTTCCGTCCTCCAAGCACCGAACGGCCGATGATTTCGCGCATCACTTCGCCGGTGCCGCCTGCGATACGGCCCACGCGGGCATCCGCCCACGCGCGGGCAATCGGGTATTCCCACATATAGCCATAGCCACCGAACATTTGCAGCAGGTCATCAAGGCAACGGCACAGGGTTTCAGAGGTCAGCATCTTGCCCATCGCGGCATCAACGGCGTCCAATTCTCCGGCGACGTGCATTTCCAGACATTTGTCGGTGAACACGCGCATCAGGACGGATTGCGCTTTGATCTCGGCCAGTTTGAAACGCGTGTTCTGGAAGTCCGCGATGGTCTTGCCGAACGCCTTGCGTTCCGTGACGTGTTCAATGGTCCATTGCAGCGCAGCCTCAAGTGCCGCCGTAGCACGGACACATTGCAGCAGGCGTTCTTGGGGAAGCTGCTCCATCAGTTGATAAAAGCCACGGCCTTCAGCGCCAAGAAGATTGGTTGCGGGAACGCGGACGTTGTCAAAGAACAATTCAGCGGTATCCTGCGCCTTCCAACCAATTTTCTCCAACAGCTGGCTGCCCTTGCGAAAGCCCGGCGTGTCGGCGGGAACCAACAACAGCGAGGTGCCCTTCGCGCCCAATGTCGGATCGGTTTTGCAAGCAAGAACAAGGACATCACAATTGCCGCCATTGGTAATAAATACCTTTTGGCCGTTGATAACAAAATCATCGCCGTCGCGGATAGCGGTGGTTTTGATGCCCTGTACATCCGATCCCGCACCGGGCTCCGTCATGGCGATGGCACCGATGGCCTCGCCCGCGGCCATCTTGGGCAGCCATTCTTGCTTAACCGTTTCGGTGCCATAATGCAGGATATAGGGGGCCACGATATCCGAGTGCAGGGAAAACCCTGGCCCCATCGCACCGGCTGCTGCCAGTTCTTCCATTACCACCATCGAGAATAGGAAATCGGCACCTGCGCCGCCAAATTCTTCTGGCATTGCAGCACATAAAAGACCGTTTTCCCCAGCCTTGCGCCATGCATCACGGCTGACACGCCCATCTTTTTCCCACTTCGCATGGTGTGGCGTGATTTCTTCGGCGACGAAACGCCGGACCTGGTCACGGAACATCTCGTGGTCTTCATTAAATACGGTGCGCTTGAACATCGTGTGGCTCCTCCCTCAATTCGTGCATCAAAAACTTTGACGATCTGTGCAAATCATAATTAGCTTGCATATTATAATCAAGCTAATTATAAACTGAAGGAATTCATCTGGAGGAGACAGGTATGTTGGAAGGTAAGTCAGTCATTGTAACTGGAGCAGGTCGCGGCATCGGGCGTGATATTGCGCTGATGATGGCCAGCCACGGTGCAAAAGTCGTCGTGAACGATCTGGGTGCCGCATCGGATGGCGCGGGCGCGGATGCGACCCCGGCGCAAGAGGTCGTGAATGAAATCATCGCTGCGGGCGGTGAAGCAGTGACCAACTTTGGCAACGTGGCAAGGCCCGAGGATGCAAAGGCTATGGTCGAACAGTCCATGGATGTGTTTGGCGGGATCGACGTGATCGTCAACAATGCCGGCATTCTGCGCGATGTAATTTTTCACAAGATGACAGAGGACGATTGGGATTCCGTCATCTCGGTCCACCTGAAAGGCAGCTTTAACATGGCGCAGGCCGTGGCTCCGCAGTTCAAGATGCAGGCATCGGGCTGTTTCATCAACTTCACCTCCACCTCCGGCTTGATCGGTAACTTTGGGCAGGCGAATTATTCCGCCGCCAAGATGGGGATCGTCGGTCTTTCAAAATCACTGGCGTTGGACATGTCCCGCTTTAATGTACGGTCGAACTGCATTGCGCCCTTTGCGTGGTCGCGCCTGATCGGCACCATCGCAACCAAGACCGAGGCCGAAAAGGCGCGTGTCGAGCGCATCAAAGAGATGACACCAGCCAAGATTGCACCGCTTTGTGTGGCGCTGGCGGACCCGACCTGCGATACGACCGGTCAGATTTTCTGCATTCGCAACAACGAGATCTTCCTGATGTCCCAGCCGCGCCCGATCCGGTCGGTGCACCGGTCCGAAGGCTGGACACCGCAGACCGTGCGCGATCATGCCTTGCCAGCAATGAAGGCCGATTTCTATGATCTTGATCGGTCCAGCGACGTGTTTACGTGGGATCCGGTTTGATTTTGTTGGCGATGGCGATCAAAAGCACTAGACTGGCGTACGGACTTTTAACGCCGATAGGTAAAAGGGTATGCTGAGCTTGGAAGATGTTACGAAAGCGGCGCACAAACAGACTTCGTTAAGCGAAGATAATAATCCTATTTATCAGGATATTGCGCGCTTTCGGGCCATCTTGTTCGACACAATGTTGAAGCCTCACGATATGACCATGTCGCAAGGTTGGGTGATGGTGCATCTGGTCCGCGAGGATGGCTTGCGTCAGTCGGAACTGGCTGATCGTCTTGAGGTGGCGACTGTGACCACCTCAAAACTGATCGACCGGCTCGAGGCGCGGGGCTATGTCGAGCGCCGTGCGGACCCCGAAGATCGCAGGTCGAACCGTATCTATGCAACGCCGCAAGCCAAGTCATTGGTCAAGATCATGACCCGCACAATCTTCGAGGTTGACGAGATCGCGAATGAAGGCCTCTCAGAGGCCGAGCTTGAAACCACGCTGAAGGTGTTGCGCAAAATGCGCAACAACTTGAGGACTGCTTTGAGCAAGCGTTAAAAACAAGCTGCGGGGTTTCCCGCGCTTGCCACGACATTTCTGAAAGGACCCGTGAGATGCACCAAGAGGCATCCGCACCCCCGCTTGCGGGGCTGCGCATCATTGAATTCGCCGGGATTGGCCCCGGTCCCTTTGCAGGCATGATGCTTGCCGATATGGGGGCCGAAGTGGTCCGCATTGAGCGCCCCGGCGCTGGCTCCCCGACGGGGGCTGGTGCGCATGATCTGGATTTCCTCGCCCGTGGGCGCAAATCCATAGCGCTAAATATGAAGGCACCGGGTGCTGTCGATCTGGCGTTGCGTCTGGTTGAAACAGCCGACGGCCTGATCGAAGGATTCCGCCCCGGTGTGATGGAGAGGCTGGGCCTTGGGCCTGACGTTTGCCGCGCCCACAATCCGCGTCTGGTTTATGGCCGGATGACGGGCTGGGGGCAGGACGGGCCCGTGGCCAAAACGGCTGGCCATGACCTGAATTACATCGCCTTGTCAGGCGCGCTGTGGGCATCGGGCGAAGCAGGCCGCGCGCCCACCTTCCCGCTGAACCTTTTGGGTGATTTCGGTGGCGGTGGCATGTTTCTGGCCTTCGGTATGGTGACGGGCCTGCTCAAGGCCGCAAGAACCGGTTCGGGCGACGTGGTTGATGCTGCAATCGTCGACGGTACTGCCGCGCTGATGAGCATGATCTACAGCCGCCGCGCGATGGGACTGTGGCGTGACGAACGCGCGTCCAATGCGTTGGATGGCGGCGTGCCGTGGTACGGCGTCTATGAATGTGCGGACGGCGGATGGGTCACGATCGGCGCGTTAGAGCCGCAGTTTTGGGCCGTTTTGCTTGATAAGCTTGGCCTGTCTGTGCAGGAAATGGGCGACCGTGCGGATCGAACGGTTTGGCCCGCAATGCGGACCCGTTTGACTGAGATTTTCAAAAGCCAGCCCCGCGATCATTGGACGGCCTTGTTGCAAGACACGGACGCGTGTTTCGCGCCGGTACTCAGCCCTGCTGAAGCGCCGAGCCATCCGCATAATCAAGCCCGTGGGATATTCTCGGACGGTGTGGTGCAGCCGATGCCAGCACCGCGTTTTACCGACGCCACCACGCCTTTGCCCGCAACGCCGCCAGCCCCCGGTGCAGATAGCCGCGCCGTCCTGACGGAGTTGGGACTGGCTGCCGATGAAATCGACGCGCTTTTTCACGCCGGCGCAGTGACGGAAAACACATAAGGGAGAACTCTGATGACTTTGCCTGCCATTTTACAAAACCTGCGGTTGCCGCTTATCGCGAGCCCCTTGTTCATCATCTCGAACCCCGAGCTTGTCATTGCGCAATGTAAGGCCGGGATTGTCGGGTCTTTTCCGGCGTTGAATGCACGCGAGAAAGACGGACATAGCCTGGACGCGTGGCTGACCCAGATCAAAGAGGCGTTGGACCGTCACAACCAGGAGAACCCGGATCGTCCTGCTGCACCTTATGCGGTGAACCAGATTGTTCATAAGTCAAACGCCAGGCTTGACCGCGATATTGAAATTTGCGTGAAACACGAAGTGCCCGTCTGGATCACCTCGCTTGGTGCGCGGGTCGAGGTCAATGATGCTGCACATTCCGCCGGTGGCGTGGTGTTGCACGATGTTATCAACAACCGCTTTGCCCATAAAGCCATCGAAAAGGGTGCCGACGGGCTGGTCGCGGTGGCTGCCGGGGCGGGGGGGCATGCGGGTGCGCTGTCGCCTTTTGCGTTGGTGCAAGAAATCCGCAGCTGGTTTGATGGGCCGCTGTATTTGTCCGGTGCAATTGCGCGCGGCGATTCCATTCTGGCGGCTCTCGCGATGGGGGCGGATGGCGGCTATGCCGGTTCGACCTTTATCGCCACCGAGGAAGCAAACGCGGCCGAAGGGTACAAGCGGATGATCGCAGACAGCGGCGCTGACGACATTGTGTATTCAAACCTGTTTACCGGCGTCTGGGGCAACTATCTGAAGCCGTCTATCGCAGCGGCAGGGATGGATCCGGATGCGTTGGAGCAATCTGACCCGTCCAAAATGAATTTTGCGGAGGACCGTGAAAAACCCAAAAGCTGGAAAGAGATTTGGGGATCGGGGCAGGGCATTGGCGCGGTTGAAGATGTTGTCCCAGCTTCGGAAATGGTCGCACGCCTGAAGCGTGAATTTGATGCTGCCCGTACGCGGTTGGACAGAACGCTTAGCGCATACTGACAAGTATTTAACGTGCTTGGACGGGAGTCGCTCGAATAAATAGATTGCTAGATAATAGTTATCATGCTATTTAATATTTAATATAAGTCGGGTGCAAACATACCCGAAACAAAAGGGAGGAGAGACTATGAAGAAGCCTATTCTAGGGGCCGTCATGGCCGCATCAGTTTCGGTTTTGGCCATGGCGGCCCATGCGGAAACACGGCTGATCGCAAACGAACCTGGACCGAACCGCGGCGTGCGGGCCGAGGCTG
>NZ_JBFEKM010000063.1:0-20853 GCF_041552635.1 Sulfitobacter sp. | reverse complement strand
TTGGACAGCACGAGGTCGCCCGGTTTCACCCCGACCGCACGCAGGGCCGTGGCAATGGCATAGCCCCCCGATGCCACGGCAAGGCAATACTCCGCCCCGACCATCGCGGCAAATTCCTGCTCAAGCAGGGCCACTTCAGCGATTTCGTCGCCTGCGGTGTTGTAGCGGTGCAGCCGCCCGTGGCGCATGACAGCGATTGCGGCTGCTATCGCATCTTCGGGAATGGGTTCTTGTTGGGTAAAGCTGCCTTTGAACGCGTCCATGACGTCACATGGCCCCGATCAATGTTGGCACCAGCGCGGGCAAATGCGCGTAGTCTTCCAGCAAGGCTTCGGGGTTCAGGGCTGCCATATCCTCGCCCGAGGGGCCGAAAGTAACGAGAATGCAAGGTACATTGGCAGCGGCAGCGGTCTTGCGGTCGGTATTAGTGTCGCCCACCAGACAGCATTGCGCAGGATCCCCCCCGGCACGGCGCGCGGTTTCATACAGATGTTCCGGATCGGGCTTGCGCACTGCCAGACTGTCCGCCCCCAACATCGCCCCGAAAACATCCCGCACACCCAACCGTTTCAGCAATGTATCGGCTAAACCTTCGGGTTTGTTGGTGCAGATCGCCACGCGGTACCCTGCGATTTTCAATGCCTCAACGGCGTCCATCGCACCGGGATACAGCACCGTATGCGTATCAATGTCCTGAGCATACGCCTTGAGAAGCACAGGATAATAACGGTCGATTGTCGCCCCGTCGTCACCCCTGCCCAGACGTTCCATCCCCAGACGCAACATCGCGCGTCCACCTTTCAGCGCCGTGCCCGCGTCGCGGGCGGCATCTAACAAATCGCCCTCGCCCATGTCGCGAAAACACGCATTGGCCGCCGCGATCAAATCACCGCTGGTGTCCGCCAAAGTCCCGTCGAGGTCGAATACTACCGTTTTCATCGGCGTTCCTTTGCTGAGAGTTGTTGCAGGTCGAAATCTTCTTTGATGGCCGGCAGCCTTGCGCATAAACGGTAACAAGGTAAAGAGAGCGCACACTAATTCATTAAAGAGATTTCCCATGAAAGTTGCACTGATCCTATTGGCCGCAGGCAAAGGCACGCGGATGCAATCGGATCTGCCCAAGGTTCTGCACCCCGTCGCCCACGCCCCTCTGCTTGAACATGCGATGGCGTCGGGTGCAGCACTTGAACCCGCCCGCACCGTTGTTGTAGCCGGGCACGGGGCAGATCTGGTGCGCGCCGCCGCACAGGCGTTTGACGAAGACGCCGTCGTCGTGGTGCAAGAAGAGCAGCTTGGCACCGCCCATGCCGTCGCCCAAGCGCGCGATGCACTGGCCGGTTTTGACGGGACGGCCATCGTTTTGTACGGCGACACACCTTTTGTGCAGCCCGAAACCCTTGAGGCGATGTGCGCTGCCCTGACGAATAACGACGTGGTTGTTCTGGGGTTCGAGGCGGCTGTTCCAGCGCGGTATGGCCGGTTGGTCATGGATGGTGCCAGCTTGGACCGGATCGTCGAATTCAAGGATGCGTCGGATGAAGAACGCACCATAACGCTTTGCAACAGTGGTGTTATCGCGTGCAAGTCCGATCTTCTGTTTGATCTGATTGATGCGGTCGGCAATGATAACGCATCCGAAGAATATTACCTTACAGACATCATCGGCATCGCACGTGATCGCGGATTGAAGGCCACCGCCGTGACGTGCATCGAGGCGGAAACCATGGGCGTGAATTCGCGCGCCGATCTGGCGGCGGCCGATGCTGCATTTCAGGCCCGCACCCGTGCGCAGATGCTGGAAACCGGCGTCACGCTGATGGCACCCGACACCGTCTATTTTGCCCGCGACACCTATGTCGGGCGCGATACGGTAATTGAACCCAACGTCGTCTTTGGCCCCGGTGTCACCGTCGAATCCGGTGCCACGATCCGCGCCTTCAGCCATCTGGAAGGGTGCCATGTGTCGCGTGGCGGCATCATCGGCCCCTATGCACGCCTGCGCCCCGGTGCGGAATTGTCCGAAGACGTACGGGTTGGCAACTTTGTCGAGATTAAGAATGCGCAGATCGCCGAAGGGGCCAAGGTCAATCACCTTAGCTATATCGGCGACGCAACGATCGGGGCGCGCGCCAACATCGGCGCGGGCACGATCACCTGTAATTATGATGGCGTGATGAAACACCACACCCATATCGGTGCAAACGCCTTTATCGGGTCCAACACCATGCTTGTGGCCCCCGTGCATATTGGCAACGGGGCGATGACCGGATCTGGGTCGGTCATCACATCAGACGTCGAAGCCGACGCTTTGGCGCTGTCGCGCGCGCCACAGGTGGAAAAGCCGGGCATGGCACGAAAATTGTTCGATATGTTAAAGGCCAAGAAGGCAAAACAACAGAGAGGCAGCTGATTATGTGTGGTATTGTTGGAATACTCGGGCAGCACGAAGCAGCCCCCATCCTTGTCGAGGCCCTCAAGCGACTTGAGTACCGCGGCTACGACAGCGCAGGGATTGCGACGATCAACAATGGTCATCTTGACCGCCGCCGCGCGGTTGGCAAACTGGTCAACCTATCCGATCTGTTGGTGCATCAACCGCTTGCCGGCAAATCGGGCATCGGCCACACCCGCTGGGCCACCCATGGCGCGCCGTCAGTCACCAACGCGCATCCGCATCAGGCGGGGCCTGTCGCAGTCGTCCATAACGGGATCATCGAAAACTTTCGCGAATTGCGCGCCGAACTAACCGCAAAAGGTGTTGATTTCGTTACGGAAACCGACACCGAAACCGTCGCATTGCTGACACAGATGCACATGGCCGAAGGGCTTGGCCCGATTGAGGCCGCGACCAAGACGCTGTCGCGCTTGCACGGTGCCTTTGCTCTCGCCTTTTTGTTCGATGGCGAAGAAGACCTGATGATTGGCGCACGCAAGGGCGCACCTTTGGCCGTAGGGTACGGCGACAACGAAGTTTATCTGGGCAGCGACGCCATCGCCCTGTCGCCGATGACCGACCGCATTACTTACCTGGAAGAAGGCGACCGCGCAATTCTGACCCGCAACTCGGTCGAGATTTACGACGCCAATGGCAACCGCGCCAACCGGGCGATCAAGACGATCAGCCTCGATAATACCCGCGTCGACAAAGCAGGCCACAAGCATTTCATGGCCAAAGAAATCGCCGAACAACCTGGCGTGATCGGCGCGGCGCTTTCCCATTACCTAAGCGAAAAAGGCGAGATTTCATTGCCTGACCCAGGGCTTGATTTCAACGCGATCGACCGCATCACCATGGTCGCCTGCGGGACGGCCTACTATGCCTGCCTGACCGCGAAATATTGGTTTGAACAAATCGCACGTCTACCGGTCGAGGTCGATTTCGCTTCTGAATTCCGCTACCGCGAACCACCCATCCCGGCGCGCACCTTGGCGATGTTTGTCAGCCAGTCAGGCGAGACTGCCGATACCCTTGCCGCGCTGCGCTTTTGCGAAGGCAAGGCCGCCAAGATCGCGTCAGTGGTTAATGTCACTGAATCCTCTATCGCGCGCGAAAGCGACTTGGCCCTACCGATCCACGCGGGCGTCGAGGTTGGCGTGGCCTCGACCAAGGCGTTTACCTGCCAGCTTACCGTGTTGTTCCTGATGGTGCTGAAAGCCGCGAAAGACCGTGGCGTGATCAACGATGAACAGCTGGCCGATCATGTTTCGGGGCTGCGGGCAATGCCGTCGCTGATCAACACTGCGCTTGAACAGAACGCAGCGATCCGCGATGCCGCCAACAAGCTTGCCTCAGCGCGGGACGTGCTTTTCTTGGGCCGCGGCCCGATGTTTCCGCTCGCCCTTGAAGGCGCGTTAAAATTAAAAGAAATCAGCTACATACACGCCGAAGCTTATGCATCCGGTGAACTCAAGCACGGGCCCATCGCGCTGATCGACGAAAACGTGCCGGTGGTTGTGATGGCCCCCAAAGACACGCTCTTTGATAAGACGGTCAGCAACATGCAAGAGGTGATGGCGCGCAAGGGCAAGGTCATCCTGATTTCGGACAGGTCCGGTCTGAACGAGGAATCCGAGGGCACTTGGGCGACGATCGAAATGCCGCCAGTTGCCGATGCGTTGGCCCCGATCCTTTACGCGATCCCCGCGCAATTGCTGGCGTATCATACGGCCATCGCCAAGGGCACGGATGTGGACCAGCCACGCAACCTCGCCAAATCAGTGACGGTTGAATAGTGGCCAAACAGTTCGACCAGATCAACGACAGCCACCGCCGTTTTATCGAAGCGCAGCATATGTTTTTCTGCGGCAGTGCGGCCCCTGACGGTCGGGTCAACATTTCGCCCAAGGGAATGGACAGCCTGCGCATGTTGGGCCCGAACCGGATCGTTTGGCGCAACCTGACCGGATCGGGCAATGAAACCGCCGGCCATCTCGCGCGACTGAACCGCATGACGCTGATGTGGTGCGGCTTTGAAAAGCAACCGATGATCATGCGCGTCTACGGCGATGCAAATGTCCTGCATCCACGCGATGCCGATTTTGCCAGCCTCAATGCGCTGTTCCCGACAGCCCTTGGCGCGCGGCAGATTTATGATATGCGCGTTGAGATGCTGCAAACCAGCTGCGGCTATGCCGTACCTTTCTATAATTATGCCGGAGACCGCGACGTGCTAGAAAAGTGGGCCGACGACAAAGGTGATGCCGGCATTTCCACCTATTGGGACGAACGCAATCGCACGACGATTGACGGGATGCCGACACACATCCTGCCAGAAAACACAGGTGACAAAACCAATGCTTGATCCGTACCTCGCGCAGCTCACTGCGCTCGCCGATCCCGACCGCGTTTCGCAAATGCAGGATTATCACAAGATGGATCGCGTCTATCTTGGCGTGACCAACCCGCAGATCAACGACCTGACCAAAACCTGGCGCGAGGAACTTGATCTGGCAGACCGTGTCAGCCTTGCCGATGCCCTGTGGCAAACCGATATTTTCGAGGCTCGGCTCGCCGCCGCCAAACTGCTGACCCAAGCCCGCCTGCGCCCCGATGATGAACCGGCATGGCAGCTGATGCAAAGTTGGGTACCGGAATTCGACAGCTGGGCCATTGCCGATCATGTCTGCATGGCCGTGCAAAAACGCCTGATCGCTGATCCCGACCGCCTTGACGTGGTCGAAGCATGGACCCAGTCAGACCACCTTTGGACCCGCCGCGCCGCCCTTGTGGCAACCCTGCCGTGGACCAAACAAAATCACCCCAAACCCGAAGAACTGGCAGCACGCGAACGCATCTTGGGGTGGGCCGAAGGGTATCTGCCGGTCAAAAACGGAATCATGCAAAAGGCCATCGCTTGGTGGGTCCGCGATCTCAGCCGGCACGACCCGGCCCGCGCAACAGCCTTCATCGACGCAAACAGCCACCAGATGAAGCCCTACGCCGTCAAGGAAGCCTCGCGCTACCTGCCCGAACGCACAAACCCGGCCGCCTGACCTTACATCTTCTCTGGCTCAAAAATATCCCGGGGGGCTTTGGGGGGCTGGCCCCATCCCTACGGACGAAACGCTGCGACTAAATCCGCCGCTTCCGTCCCAAAAACACTACCCGCCCGTAGACACCTCAACCGATGTCAGATCCGTCAGCGACGCGCCGATCAGGCGCAGCGCAGAAAGGGACATACGGCTGCCCGCCGTCTTTGGCCCCTCAAGCGGGATCAATCTGACCGTCGATGATTTCCCCGTCGCCGGATTTGTCACCCGGCCCTGAAGCTCGGACTGCACCAAAGGCGTCTTCATCCAAAGCCCCGGCTCGGTCGCACTTCCCAGCGATGCAACAGTCGTGCCAAGTGGCTGTGCGCCTTCCGAGGCGGGCCGCGCAGCGGCGGCGCGTTGCTCGGGCGTGGTGGTGTCCAACGCTTCGGCCGTACGTGCAGCGGCGGGCGGGCGCGGCGCGGTCACCACAGGCACCAAAGCCGGATCTTCGATTGTCGTGGCTCTTGGCACGGCCACCGCAGATGTCATCGGCATGTCAACGCTAGACTTTTTACCAAAACCGAACCGGTCGGGCAAAGCCCCACAGCCAGACAACGACAACCCAATAGCACCAAGAATAAGAATATGTTTCATGCCGCTATGGTTACCCGTCCCACCGAACCGCTTCAATCACCTAAATGTCCCTTGCCCCGCGATGGGCCGATGTTTACCTATGTCGTATGAATGCTCCTTTGATTGACCCTTTCGCCCGCGCCATCACCTATTTGCGTGTCTCTGTCACGGACCGCTGCGATTTCCGCTGCGTCTATTGCATGTCGGAGAATATGAATTTCCTGCCCAAAAAGGAACTTCTCACCCTCGAGGAACTGGACCGCCTGTGCAGTAATTTCGTTGACCTCGGGGTGCAGAAACTGCGCATTACCGGCGGTGAACCTTTGGTGCGCAAGGGCATCATGACCTTTTTTGACAGCATGACACGCCATTTGGACGCGGGCACGCTCAAGGAACTCACGCTGACCACCAATGGCAGCCAGTTGGAACGCTTTGCCGCTGACCTTTATGCCGCCGGGGTGCGCCGCGTGAACGTGTCACTGGATACGCTGGACGACCAGAAATTCGCCGACATCACCCGCTGGGGCCGTTTGCCTCAGGTGTTGCGCGGCATCGACGCGGCGCAGGCTGCCGGTTTGCATGTCAAAATAAATGCCGTCGCCCTCAAGGGCTTTAACGAATCCGAATTGCCCAGCATGACCGCGTGGTGTGCCGACCGCGGGATAGACCTGACCTGGATCGAGGTTATGCCCATGGGCGACTTGGGCAACGAGGATCGTCTTGGCCAATACTGGTCCCTCAAGAACGTGCGCAAATCCTACGAAAACCACTATACGGTTACCGATCTGGCCGAAAGCACGGGCGGGCCAGCCCGCTATGTAAGGTTGGAAGAAACCGGCCAGAAGATTGGTTTCATCACGCCGCTGTCCCATAATTTCTGCGAAAGCTGTAACCGTGTGCGCATCACCTGCACCGGCGAAATCTTCATGTGCTTGGGCCAAGAAGACGTGGCCGATCTGCGCGCACCCTTGCGCAATCATCCCGACGATGATGCACCGCTCAAGGATGCTATCCGTGCCGCAATCAACCTGAAACCCAAAGGGCATGATTTCGACTATTCACGCCAAAAGCTGGACGGGCAAATGCCCCGCCACATGAGCCACACAGGCGGCTGACACAGCCATGAAAGTCCCTTTTCTTTATCGCGTGTGGGTGGTCGCCAGCATGGGGCTGGTGCCGTTCTTTGCGCGGTCCGAGACCAAGAAACTGCGCGGACAAGGGATATCGGTCTTGCGTGCCCATGAAAAACTGGGCCACGCCACCCAAGACCGCGTGGGCACCGGCCCTCTGATCTGGTTGCATGGTGCCTCGGTCGGAGAAAGCCTGTCGGTGTTGGCGCTGATCACCCGCATGGGGTTGATGCTGCCGCGCGCACAGTTCCTGATCACCTCGGGGACAGCCACGTCGGCCAAGCTGATTGAACAGCGCCTGCCGCCCCGCACCACCCATCAATTTGCGCCGCTGGATGCGCCCGGCCCTGTGAAACGCTTCTTGCGCCACTGGCGGCCTGACGCGGCAATTTTTGTCGAAAGCGAAATCTGGCCGCAGATGCTGCGCGGGACCCGTGCCACCGGGGCGTCGATGGCGCTGGTCAATGCGCGCATGTCCGACAAGACCTTGGAAACATGGCGCAAGTGGCCGAAACTTGCCCAATATGTCTTGGATGTCTTTGACCTGATCCTGACGCAGAATGACGCGATGGCGCATAATATGGTCAGCATAAATGCCCCCTCTGCCCGCGTCGCGCGCGGGATCAATCTGAAATCCATGGCTGGCCCCTTGCCCGTCGACGAAGACGCCCTGTTCGAGGCCCGCGCCGCCCTTGGCCACCGCCCTGTGTGGGTCGCGTCCTCTACGCACGAGGGCGAAGAACAGGCGGTGCTGGATGCGCATCGGGCGCTGCTGGACCGTTTCCCTGACCTGTGTCTGATCCTTGCCCCTCGCCACCCCGAACGTGGCGATCAAGTCGAGGCGCTGATTACTGGCGCAGGGCTGTCCTGCACCCGCCGCAGCCGCGGGGATGCCCTTGGCGCACAGGTCTATCTGGCAGATACGCTGGGGGAATTGGGGCTGTGGTACGCGCTGACCGATATCGTGTTTCTGGGCGGGTCGCTGCTGCCTATCGGCGGGCATAACCCGTTCGAGGTGGCGCAATCGGGTGCTGCGGTGCTGTCGGGCAGCCATGTGGCGGCCTTTGCGGAAACCTATGCCCAGCTGGAAACCGACGGGGCCGCGTTGATCGTGAAGGATGGTGATGATCTGGCCCAGCAGGTTGTGGCATTGCTGGACAATCCCGACACGCTGGACGAAATGACCCAAGCTGCCCGCCAGTTTATCGAGGCGCAACAAGATCAGCTCGACACAATCGCGGGACGGCTGATCAAAGCACTGGGACTGCACCTGCCATGACCCACCCCCTTGACCAGATCGACGTGATCGCCCCGAATTTCAAACGCCGCCTCAGCGGTGTTACAGCCACCGTCATGCGCCTTGTGCCGTTGCAAGCGCACAGCATTTCAATCATCGCCACCGGCCCCGTGGTGCCCGATGACGTGCCGCATGTGCCGTTGATGTCGCTGCTCACCATGTCGCGGCGCGGGCCGTCGGGCTGGCGGGTATGGCATGCGCGGCGCAATGTGGAGATGCTGGGCGGGCTGGCCCTGCGCTATGTTCTGGGCAAACGGCTAAAGCTGATGTTCACCTCGGCCAGCCAGCGCAAGCAAAGCGGGCTGACCCGTTGGTTGATCCGGCGCATGGATGCCGTTGTGGCCACGTCGGACCGCACGAACGCCTATCTGGAACACCCTGCTCATGTGATCATGCATGGCATTGATACTGACGGTTTTGCACCGTCGCCCGACCGCGCCGCGTTGCGCAGCGCGCTTGGGCTGCCGGTCAATGCAACGCTGGTCGGCTGTTATGGCCGCATCCGCGCGCAAAAAGGCACGGATGCTTTTGTCGATGCGCTATTGCCCATCCTGCGCGACGATCCGGATGTTGTTGGTCTGGTGATGGGCCGCGCGACCGAAAAATACGCTGCGTTTGAAAAAGACCTTAAGGACCGCGTGCACGCCCAAGGCCTGTCAGAGCGCATGTTGTTCCTGCCCGAAGTGCCTGTGGGCGATATGGCTGATTTTTACCGTGTGCTGGATCTGTACGTCGCCCCGCAACGCTGGGAAGGTTTCGGCCTGACCCCGATCGAAGCCATGGCCTGCGGTGTGCCAGTCGTTGCCACCCGTGTCGGCGCGTTCGAACAGTTGATCGTGGAAAACACTACCGGCCTGCTGGTCCCGCCCGATGACATCCCCGCCCTTGAGGCAGCAGTCCGCGAAGCATTGTCAGACCGACCCCGTCTGGCAAACTGGGCAACGGCGGGCCGCAGTTTCGTCATGTCGGATTTTTCGATCGAACGCGAAGCGGCTGCGATTGTCAAAATCTACCGGAGCCTGCTGGCGTCGTAAGGTGGGATAAATCCCACCTTACACATTTTTCGCTGTTAGACCTCAGCCCATGGGCATCCGCTGTTCCGCGATCCCTGCCCACCAGCTGCATCCGACCGGAATCACATCATCGTTAAAATTGTACAGCGGATGGTGCACCATCGCGGTGTCACCATTGCCGACCAGAATATAGGCACCGGGACGCTCTTCGAGCATAAAGGCAAAGTCTTCGCCGCCCATCACCAGAGGGGCCTCGTCGCATTGGCCTGATACGCTGCGCGCAACATCGGCGGCGAATTCGGTTTGTTCGTCGTGGTTCACCATCACCGGATAGTTGCGGATATAGTTCACCTTGGCCGTGGCCCCGAATGTGGCGGCAATGCCCTCGCAAATCTCGGTCACGCGCTTTTCGGCCAGATCACGCAGATCGTTGGACAATGTGCGCACCGTGCCCAGCAGGTTGACCCGCTGCGGGATCACGTTGAACGCCTTGGACGAAGATTCAATGGACGTGATCGACACCACGATATTGCCAATCGGGTCCGCATTGCGGCTGACGATGGTTTGCAGCGCGGTGATCATCTGTGCGGTCACGACCATGGTATCAATCGTCTCGTTCGGCTTGGCCGCGTGGCCGCCCAGACCTTCGACTTCGATCTCAAGCAGATCGGTTGCGGCAAAAAACGGCCCCGGACGAATGCCAAAGCTGCCCGCTGGCATGCCCGGCCAGTTGTGCATGCCGTAAACTTCCTGAATGCCCCAACGGTCCATCATGCCGTCTTTGCACATCTCGCGACCGCCGCCGCCGCCTTCTTCGGCGGGCTGAAAAATCACCACGACAGTGCCGTCAAAATTGCGGGTTTCGGCCAGATATTGCGCGGCCCCCAGCAACATCGCGGTATGGCCATCATGGCCACAGGCGTGCATCGCGTTCGGTGTCTTGGAGGCATATTCGACGCCAGTCTGTTCGTGAATGGGCAGCGCGTCCATGTCGGCGCGCAGGCCGATCACCTTGCCGGATGCCGTCGTGTTCCCCTTGATCACACCCACAACACCGGTGCGACCGATCCCCTCGACCACCTCGTCACAGCCAAAGGCGCGCAGCTTTTCGGCGACCGTGGCAGATGTCCGGTGGGTTTCAAACAAAATCTCTGGGTGTTCATGCAGATCACGGCGCCATGCAGTGATATCGTCATGAAGTTCGGCAAATCGGTTCTTAACAGGCATGATAGGTCCTTGGTTGGGAGAGTTCGGGCCGGGAGGATTAGGGCCAAGAGTGTAAGGCCAAGCGTGGGGTCGGTTTACCCAGCACTTGGCAATCGTGTTTCGACCATCTCGGCAAACCAGCTACAGCCGGCAGGGATGGCGTCGTCGTTGAAATTGTACATCGGATGGTGAACGGTCGGACCGTCGCCATTGCCCAGCATGATATAAGCACCGGGACGTTTGTTCAGCATATAGGAAAAATCCTCGCCTGCCATGATTGGCGGCGTGTTGCGATCGACGCCGGGCGTCACTTTTTCGGCGGCATCGGCGGCGAAACCGGTGTTGTCTTCGGCATTCACGGTGATCGGATATCCGCGCCGATAATCTATGTCGGCGGTGCATTGATAGGCCGCGCAGGTATGGGTCACGATTACCTGCAACCGTTCTTGGGCCAGATCGCGGATGCCCGGATCAAGCGTGCGCACCGTGCCGCGCAACCGCACGGTTTGCGGCAGAACGTTGTGGCTGTCGGTGTCCGACCGCAGCGTGCAGACCGACACAACGACTTGCTTGATCGGGTCAACATTGCGGCTGGCGATGGATTGCAGGGCGACCACCACATGCGCTGCCGCAAGGTTGGTATCAATCGCCTCGTGCGGGGCGGCGGCATGGCCGCCCTGCCCGGTCACGGTGATGTCGAATTCATCTGCCGCCGCCAGCAACGCACCTGTGCGGATCGCGAATGCGCCCACAGGATGGCCGGGCATGTTGTGCAACCCGTATACTTCGTCGATGGACCAGCGATCCATCAGGCCTTCTTCGACCATGACATTGCCGCCACCGCCGCCTTCTTCGGCGGGTTGAAAGATCAGCGCGACACGGCCGTCGAAATTGCGCGTCTCGGCCAGGTATTGCGCAGCGCCCAGCAAGATCGCCGTGTGCCCGTCATGACCGCAAGCATGCATCTTGCCCGGATGGGTCGAGGCATAGTCCAGCCCTGTCGCTTCGGATATGGGCAGCGCGTCCATGTCTGCGCGCAGCCCGATGGTGCGGCCGGACGTGTTGGTTTTACCTTCGATCACCGCGACAATACCGGTTTCAGCGACGCCTGTGGTGATGTCAGTGATGCCAAAGCTGCGCAGCTTGTCAGCCACAAATGCCGATGTTTGCGGCAGATCGAACATAAGTTCGGGGATGGTGTGCAGGTGGCGACGCCATGCTGTGATATCGGCATGGGTATCGGCAAAGCGATTCTTGATCGGCATAACATGCTCCGGTTGTTAAATCAGACGTTGGGGCCCAAAACCATCGGGCTGCCGTCACTAAAACGCGACAGGCGAAATCTGGTCAGATCATGCCCCACATCGCCCCCGGTTGCCAGTGCAGCCAACACGCGCCCCATGCCCGGCCCGATGCCGAAGCCATGCCCGGACATGCCCGTCCCGATGGTGAGCCCCGGTAAGGTCGGTGCGCGGTCCACCACAGGGACGATATCGGGCATGGTGTCGATCATGCCTGCCCATGCTGCCTTTAGGCGCACAGGGGGAAGGTCCGGGAACATCTTGGCAAAATTACGCAGCAAGCGGTTGATTTTGCCCATGTTTGGCGCAGGGTTCAGGATGCGCATGTCCTCGAACGGGGTTTTTTCTTCGCTGGTCCAGCGCCGTTTGGTGCCCCATGCATCGGGAAAACCCTTTGGCGCAAAGGGATGCAAAACTTGCCCAAAAGGGTTCGCCCTAAGCTGGGTCAGGTAATGGGGAAAGGCGCGCATGGCATCGGGACCGACGAAAAGTTCGGGCGCGCCCGGAGGGGCCAGCGTATATCCGCCGTCAGCACGACGCCGAAACGCGACTTTTCGATCTGCCGCGGCACCTGCGTAAACTTCGGGCAACGGTTCGGTTGCGGCGACGTTTTCACGCACGGAAAGCTGCGGCATCGTCACACCGTGATTGCGCAAGAAAAGCGATGACCACGCCCCGCCCGCCAAGACGACCTCGGGGGCGGCGATGCGGCCCGTTTCCGTGACAACGCCCGCGACCCGCCCTGCGGCGATATCAAGGCTGCGCACGGCGCAGTTTTCCACGATCTGCACCCCTTCGCGCGCAGCAATCGCAGCCAAAGCGGGCACAGCGACCCATGGTTCGGCGCGCAGATCGGTCTGTGTGATCAACGCCCCCACGGGCCGCGTTGCCATACCGGGAAACATCGCGCTGATCTGTGCCGACGACAGCATCTTGCTGTCCACGCCATTGGCGCGCGCATGAGGCAGCCAGTTCTCGTACTCTTCCAACTGGCTGGGTTTATCCGCAAAATAGGTGATGCCGCCCTGCCGCAGGCCAATGTCGACGTTGGTCTGACTGGCGAATTCGTGCCACAAGCGCTGTGCGTCAGCCATAATCGGCATCTCGTCTGGGTCGCGGCCTTGTTGGCGAATCCAGCCCCAGTTGCGGCTGGATTGTTCGCCAGCGATGCGGCCCTTTTCAAGCAGGATGACGCGGTGTCCATCGCGCGCCAGAAATAAGGCCGTGCAAACGCCAATCACGCCGCCACCGATCACCACGACATCGGCCTGAGTATTGTGAGGGCCGGAATAGGTGACTGGGGTCGTGTCGTTGATGGGGAACTGCATTTTCAGAAAGCTCGTTTCAAATAAGGCGCTGGTCGGGGGCCAGCCCCCGGGATTTAGGTCCATTTGGAATCGGGGGGCGGGACAGACGTTTTAGGGATTAGCGCAGCCGGTCTACAAGCTTGCGCATGAAGTCATGGCCCGCATTGAACTGCGAGATTTCGATATATTCGTTGGGTTGGTGGGCCTGCGCGATGTCACCGGGGCCGCAGATCACAGCGCTATAACCTGCCTCTTGGAACTGGCCTGCCTCGGTGCCGTAGCTGACTTTGTGGCTGGCATTGTCGCCGGTGATCTGGCGGACAAAAGATTCCGCCAGCCCATCTTTTTCGGGTTGCAGGGCCGGGACATCAAAACGAGGCGTGATTTCGATATAGGTCTCGGGGACGACCTCTTGCATCTGCTTTTCAACTTCGCGCACTTTTTTCAGGTAGGCCGTGCCCCATGCGTCTTTATCCTCGCCCGGGACGACGCGGAAATCCATTGCGAATGTGCAATCCTTGGCCGTGATGTTATGGGCCGTCCCGCCCGAAATCATGCCGACATGGCAGGTCGTGAACGGCGGGTCGAACATCGCCGCCATTTCCGTAGGCTTGCGGGCGAAATTTTCTGTGTTCATCTCATTGGCCCATTCGATCAGCTTGGCCCCTGCCATGATCGCGTTGACGCCGGTGTGCAACAGCGATGAATGGACTTCGAACCCCACCACGTGGGTGTTGAAGCCGGTGCCGCCCTTGTGGCCGGTGACCGCCTGCATGGTTGACGGTTCGCCCACGATCACCAGACTGCCCTTGGGCAGGACCGGCTGCATCGCTTGGATCATCGGGGGGGCCCCAAGGCATCCGACCTCTTCGTCAAAGCTGAGGGCAACCTGCAGCGGGCGTGTCACGCCTGCGTACTTCGCTTCGACAAGCGCCCAGAGGGCCATCGCATCGAAGCCTTTCATGTCGCATGTGCCGCGGCCGTAATAGCGGCCATCGCGCTCAACCACGCTGAACGGGTCGCTGTCCCAGGGCTGGCCATCGACGGGCACCACATCGGTGTGCCCAGACAGCACCACGGCCCCTTCTTTCCACGGGCCGACATGGGCAAAAAGCGCGTGTTTGGGTTGATCAGGATCAACATAGCGGTGCGATTCAATACCATGGCTGGCGAGATAATCAGCCACCCAATCCACCAGCGGGATATTGCTTTCGCGCGACACAGTGGGAAAGCTGATCAGCTTTTCCATCAGCGCAAACGGGGTCATGCGTTCGGTCATTGGGCCGTCCTTTAGTAGCCGCTGTCGGTCAGCAATACCTGATGACCGGGAGAGACAGTTTTGTAGACCGACGGTTCAGGCCGGTAGGTGGTGGGATGGATCGGCGAGGGAATCGGTTTGAAATTCAGCTCGCTTTCCTTTTTACGCTTACGCGGATCGGCGATGGGGACCGCCTTCATCAGCGCTTGGGTATAGGGGTGTTGCGGGTTTTCGAACACCTGCTGGCGGGATCCCAATTCGACGATCCGACCCAGATACATCACGCCAACCTGATGGCTGACCCGTTCGACGACGGCCATGTCGTGGCTAATGAACAGAAACGACAGCTCCATCTCTTGTTGCAGTTCCAGCATCAGGTTAACGACCTGCGCCTGCACTGACACGTCGAGGGCGGAAACTGCCTCGTCTGCGATAATCAGCTTGGGATTCAGCGCCAATGCGCGGGCAATCGCGACCCGTTGGCGTTGACCACCTGAGAGTTCATGAGGGAAACGGCGCATAAAGCTGCGGGGCAACTCCACGCGGTCAAACAGCATTTCGATACGCTTGGTCAGCTCAGCGCCCTTGAGGGTGCCGTAGTTGTGGATCGGTTCGGCCACCTGATCGGACAGCTGCATCTGCGGGTTCAGCGAGGCAAACGGGTCCTGGAAAATCATCTGCATATCAAGACGTGCTTCACGCAGATCATGTGCATTCAGCGCCATGATATCCTTGCCCGAGATGTCGATTTCACCCGAGAGCGGTTCGACCAGACGCAAGATCGACCGGCCAGCCGTGGATTTACCACAACCGGATTCGCCCACAAGACTAAGGGTCTGCCCCTTGTTTATAGAAAAAGACAGGTCTTCGACCGCGTGGACATTGGCGATGGTGCGGCGAAAGAAACCGCCCTGTACCGGAAAACGCGTGGTCAGGTTTTTCACCGTCAGCAAGGTTTCTGTGGTGCCCTTGATCGGCACGATTTCCTTGTCTTTGGTTCCCAACAGCTTCATCGGTTCGGGATAGGCTTTGCCCGTCATCTCGCCCAGTTTAGGCACAGCAGCCAGCAACGCCTTGGTATAGGGGTGCTGCGGATTTTCGAATATTTCCTCGACCGTGCCTTCTTCGACCTTTTTGCCGCGGAACATCACAACCACCCGGTCGGCCATCTGCGCCACAACGGCCATGTCATGGGTGATGAACATAACGGCTGTGCCGGTTTCGCGTTTCAACCGGTCAATCAGCGCAAGGATTTCGGCCTGAATGGTCACATCCAAGGCCGTTGTAGGTTCATCTGCGATCAACAGGCGTGGCGAACAGGCCAAAGCCATGGCGATAACGACGCGCTGTCGCATGCCACCGGACAGTTCGTGAGGGTATTGCTTCAGGCGCTGATCGGGCTGCGGGATACGCACCTGCGTCAAAAGTTCCAGCGCGCGGGCTTCGGCCTCTGCCTTGGTCATGCCTTTGTGCAGGCGCAATCCTTCGGTCAACTGACGTCCGACGGTAAACACCGGGTTCAGCGCCGTCATCGGTTCCTGAAAGATCATCCCGATTTCATTGCCGCGAATTTCGCGCATCAGATCCTGGTCGGTCTGGGCCAAATCGACGGCAGGATTGTTCTGACGATTAAATAATAGGCGACCACCTGCAATTTTTCCGCCCCCGAATTCCACAAGGCGCATCAAGGACAAGGAGGATACTGATTTGCCCGATCCAGATTCGCCCACCACACACACGGTTTCACCAGAATTGATGTCGAAACTGACGTTTTCGACCCCCAGAACAGGGCCGTCCTGTGTCTGAAATTCGACCCTAAGCTCTTGAATTTGCGCGATTGGTGAGGATGTGGTGTCGTCGAGCATGAAAATTTCCATCGCTGATCATATTTCTGATCTGCTGACGCTAAAGCCATTCAACACCCAGTGTCAAACCCGTCACGCCCAAGGCGTGTTACCGCTGTCATGAGGCTTGCAATTTGCGCGGAACCTGTTTCGATAGCGGCACGCGTGCTTGGGGGAGCAAACTTGCAAATTGCAATTGATGATTTTTTCATCTGTTGCGTTTCCTGCCCTTGACCTTTCAGGCCCGATCATAAGAAAGTTGGGGTCATGTCTAAAAATGGCATCCAAAGATAAAAAAGCGTGGCACCAAAACCGAAATCACCGGTGCCCAACAAGGAGTAAGTTATGACTTTGAAAACCCTATTAATGGGTGCTGTGGCTTCTATGGCTCTTGCCCCCGCTGCATTCGCAGCCGCCCATGAAGGCGAGCGCGGACGCGACGGCGAGGTCAAGATCATATATTGGCAAGCGCCTTCCATCATGACCCCCTATCTGTCCGGCGGCACCAAGGACCTCGAGGCTTCGAGCCTCGTGATTGAACCTTTGGGTCGTTATGACGAAACTGGCGCGCTGGTACCTTATCTGGCCACTGAAATTCCAACCGTTGAAAACGGCGGCGTTTCCGAAGACCTGAAATCCATCACATGGAAGCTGAAGGAAGGCCTGTTGTGGTCTGACGGCACACCTGTGACAACGGCGGACGTTAAATTCACCGCTGAATACTGTATGCACCCCGAAGGCGGTTGCGCACAGGCGTCAAAGTTTGACGGCGTGGAAAGCATCGACATCGTAGATGATCTGACGGTCACGGTAAACTTTACCGACGCGAAGCCAAACCCTTACGGTCCTTTCATGGGCGCACAGTCCCCCATCATTCAAGCGGCACAATTCGCAGAATGTCTGGGCGCAAAGGCACCTGAATGCACCGAAGCAAACTTTAACCCGATCGGCACCGGCCCGTTCATGGTTACGGATTTCCGTCCAAATGACGTGATCCAGATGGTTGCGAACCCTAACTACCGTGATCCAAACAAACCTGCGTTTGCATCTGTGACCTTCAAAGGTGGCGGCGACGCGGAATCCGCAGGCCGTGCGGTTATGGAAACCGGCGAATACGACTATGCGTGGAACATGCAGTTGGCACCCGACGTGCTGGCGAAAATGGCCTCCGTTGGCAAAGGTACGCCGATCTCGGCATTCGGCACGTTGGTCGAACGGATCGAAATGAACATGACAAACCCGTCGCCTGATCTGCCCGAAGGCGAACGTTCAACCGTCATGCATCCACACCCCTTCCTGTCGGATTTCAAAGTCCGCAAGGCGCTTTCCATGGCGATCGACCGCCCGCTTTTGGTCGAAGTCGGTTACGGTCAGGCTGGTCGCCCAACCTGTAACCTCGTTCCGGCCCCTGCACTTTATGCCTCCGACAACACAGAATGTCTGACGCAAGATCTGGAAGGCGCGAAAGCGCTTCTCGAAGAAGCAGGCTATACCGATAGCGATGGCGACGGTGTACGTGAAAAAGATGGCGTAAAGCTGTCGGTTCTGTACCAAACTTCGACAAACGCAGTCCGTCAGGATTTTCAAGCGTTGATCAAAGACTGGTGGAACCAGATCGGCGTTGAAGTCGAACTGCGTAACCTTGACGGGTCGGTATTCTTTGGTGGCGACCCCGGTTCGCCTGACACGTTCCAAAAGTTCTACGCGGACGTTGAAATGTACGCCAACAACTTTGACGGCACAGACCCACAGGCATACCTGTCGGCCTACCGTTGTGGCAACGAACCAAAGCCATCCAGCCAATGGCAGGGTGAAAACATCAACCGCTTCTGTAACGCGGAATATGATGAACTGCTGGACGAACTGTCCCGCACAGGTGAATTGTCCAAGCGCGGCGAAATCGCCAAGCGTCTGAACGACATCATCACCAAAGAAACCATGACAATCGTACCACTGGTTGACCGTGGTCGTGTTTCCGCAGCCTCCACCACCTTGGGTGGCGTTGTCCTGAACACATGGGATTCCGAACTTTGGAATGCCGCCGATTGGTACCGTATCAAGGAATAACTCTTTCCTTCTCTGGGGGGGCGTGTTTTACGCCCCCCTCTTCGGACCGACCACACCGCGACCACCATTAATATCACCACAGACTGACCTGCAAAGGCGCCGCGCATGCTGACTTTCACCATTCGACGACTGCTATTGTCGATCCCGACGCTTTTGTTCATCAGTATGGTTATTTTCCTGCTGCTTCAGCTCGCCCCCGGCGATCCGATGGCTCAGGTACCGCTGACCGTTCCCCCCGAAGTCAAACAAAAGATGCGCGAGGCGCTTGGCCTCGGCCAGCCGATCTATGTGCAATATTACAAGTGGCTGATCCAGTTCTTCTGGGTTGAACCGCAAGTGTTCATCGACTGGGCAACACGTGATACGTTCCTTCTGGGCTGGCTGCCCGATACGAATTTTTCGACCTTCGTCGACCCTGACACCGGTGCCGTGCGCCCCGTACAGCGTGCCATCAGCTGGCAGACCCGCAGCCCGATCATGGATATCGTGATCCAGCGGATGCCGCAGACCCTGTGGGTCGTTGGCCTCAGCTATATCGTCGGCATCTTGATCGCCATTCCCATCGGGATCTATTCCGCCTACCGCCACTATTCCCTGTTCGATCAAGCGGGCACTTTTGTCACCATGGTTGGTTTTTCGATCCCGCCGTTTTTTACCGGACCGCTGCTGATTGTGGTGTTCTCGGTGACGCTGGGCTGGCTACCGTCGATCTATGACACCACCCACGTGGTGACCGATTGGGCCAGCTTTAAGGTGCAGTTCATGCAGATGATCATGCCCGTGATGGTGCTGGCGCTGCAAACAACAGCGCAGATCAGCCGCTATATGCGCGGTGCGATGCTGGACAACCTGAATCAGGATTACGTGCGCACTGCGCGGGCCAAGGGCCTCAAGGAAACTTCGGTCGTGTTGATCCATGTGTTGCGCAATTCGATGATCCCTGTCGTGACAGTGATCGCCCTTGGCATGCCCGCGATTTTCGGTGGCGCGATCATTACTGAAAACGTGTTCAAGGTGAACGGCATTGGCCAGCTGCTGCTGACCGCGCTGTTTGCCAACGATTTGCCGATGGTGATGACGCTGACCTTTATCTTTGCCATCCTGATCGTACTGTTTAACCTGATTGCCGATGTTCTATACGGCCTGCTTGACCCGAGGATCCGCTATGACTGAGCAAGCCATTCCCGCCAGCCCCATCGAGGCCGACATCGAAACCTTTGGTGCCCTGGTCGACAAGGAACCGTCCAAGCCACCACGCAGCCAGTGGATCGATGTCTGGTTGCAGTTTCGAAAACACAAAGGTGCCGTTTTCGGCGGTGGCTTTTTGCTATTCATCACGCTGGCAGTGATCTTTGGTCCATTCCTGTGGAGCATTGACCCCACCACGCTGGATATCCGCAACAAGAACTGGCGCCCTATCTATCAGCTGCTGTTCGACAGCGAGGCCAAGGCAGGCTGGGCCCACCCCTTTGGGACTGATCAACTGGGCCGCGATATCATGGCACAAATGATCGCGGGCGGCCAAGTGTCGATGGCCGTCGGCTGGCTGGCAATGGCCTTGGCGCTGGTGATCGGATCCGCGATCGGCGTGATCTCGGGCTACTTCAAAAAGCTCGACTTCTGGCTGATGCGTTTTACAGATCTGGTGTTGTCTCTGCCGATCCTGCCCTTGACCTTGCTGGCCGTGACCTTGTTTCGCCAGCCGCTCAATTCACGCTTTGGGCCAGAGGGCGGGATGTTCATTCTGATCGTGGGCATCATCGGCCTGACATCCTGGATGCAAACAGCACGTATCGTCCGCGGCGATATTCTGGCGTTGAAAGAGCGCGAGTTCATTCTGGCCGCGCGGTCCATCGGCACGCGGTCGGGCAAGATCATCCGGCGGCATCTGCTGCCCAACGTCATTTCGCCCATCATGGTTTCTGCAACATTGGGGCTGGCGACAGCGATCATTACCGAAAGCGCGCTCAGCTTTCTGGGGGTCGGCTTTCCGTCGGACTTCCCGACATGGGGTAAGTTGCTCTCCGACGCGGTGAGCCGGATGCAAGAATACCCCGAGCGTGTGTTGCTGCCGGGGATCGCTATTTCGTTGACGGTGTTGAGCGTGAATTATCTGGGTGATGGTTTGCGCGATGCGTTGGATCCACGGTTGCGGGGACGATAATCCAACCAGGCTTTGGTCTTTGCGGGTTATGTCGGACTTGAGTATTTGAAAAAGGGTTAAGGGGGGCCACTTGGTCTCCCTTTTTTACTTTTGTGAATTCATCAAATAAGAACGCAGTTTGGTCCGGGCAAGGCCATTCGGAAACCTGGAACGCGTCCCCG
>NZ_JBFEKM010000062.1:0-21004 GCF_041552635.1 Sulfitobacter sp. | reverse complement strand
CGAACACGACCTTCCCCCGTCAGATCCGGATCGCGAAGCGAACCAGATTGCCCGGCTCGAAGATTTGGCGAAAGAGGCTGACCTCGATCCCGAATTCGCCAAGAAGTTTCTGAACTTCATCATCGCTGAAGTCATTCAGCACCACAAACAACATCAATCGTAGGGTGGGTGTAACCCACCACGTCTAAACCCAAAGGAAATACATCATGTCCATGAAAATTCGTCTCGCCCGCGGCGGTTCCAAAAAGCGCCCTTTCTACCGCATCGTTGCTGCCGACAGCCGCATGCCACGCGATGGCCGCTTCATTGAAAAGCTGGGCACCTATAACCCATTGCTGGCCAAAGACAGCGAAGAGCGCGTGAAAATGGACGTCGAGCGCGTTCAGTACTGGATCAGCCAAGGCGCACAGCCAACAGACCGTGTTGCGCGCATGCTCGAAGCTGCTGGCGTGACCCCAAAGACAGAGCGCAACAACCCCAAGAAGGGCACACCCGGCAAGAAAGCCACAGCGCGCGTCGAAGAAAAAGCCGCCAAGGCAACAGCCGCTGCAGAAGCAGCTGCCGCTCCGGCAGAAGAAGCCGCCGCAGAATAATGCGGCGTACCCTGACGCAGCATGGTCTGCGTCAGGGTCACCAACCCTATTTCGGTTGCCAACATCCCTTTACCAATGCTGACGGTCCGATATAGGTTTAGGCTACAGGCCTAGACAGACACCACCGACCGCGCACTTTGCGTGGTTCCCGACAGAAAGCCACTAATGTTTCGCCTACTGCGCCTTTTCGTTATCCTTGGCATCGGGATCGCCATTGGCATCTGGTTCGAACGGTTCTTGATGAAAAGCGAATGCGCCGCCGGTGAAGGTCAATGGACCGGCACAATCTGCCTTAATTCGGAGCTTTTGCAATGAGCGATAAAATCCCGGTTGGGACCATCTCGGGGTCATATGGTGTGCGCGGTGAGCTGCGCATAAAAAGCTATTGCGCCGTTCCCGAAGACATCGAAAACTATAGCCCCCTGACATCACAAGACGGCAGCCGCAGCTTTACGCTTGCCCTTGTCCGCCCTATCAAAAACGGCTTTGTGGCGCGCATGACCGATGTCACCACCAAAGAAGAGGCCGACGCCCTGCGTGGCACACTGCTTTATGCTGATCGCGATCAGCTTCCGTCCTTGCCAGATGATGAATTCTACCATGCTGATCTTTTGGGGCTTGATGTCTATGACACCGGCGGCACCTTGATCGGCAAAGTGAAAACCGTGCAGAACCACGGGGCCGACGACCTGCTGGAAACACAATTGGCGGGCACCTCGGCGACTGTATTTTTGCCCTTCACCAAGGCTGCTGTGCCCACGGTTGACCTGGCCAGCGGTCGCATCATTGCAGACCCGCCAGACGGCATCTTGCCCGAGGGAAAAACCGACGCTGATCCTGAACAAAAAGGGGCGTGATCCTTCGGCAGCCCCACTGCCCACCGCATCACGGAGCGTGTCATGAAGGTGATCTTTCACCCCGGCTTTCACAAAACGGGCACGTCGACTTTGCAGGCCGCATTGCGGGCGAACAAAAGCCGGCTGGTACCCGAGGTTGATGTCATATTGAGCGAAGATATGCCCGGCCTCACCACTGCTGCCAAAAGCTATTCTGTCAGCCGCAAACCCGTCGACCTAGCGCTTGTGATCTATGAGGCCGCACAGGTCGCCGGGCGGATCAATCCACAAACCAACACAACAATCATCACCTCGGAAAGCCTGTGCGGCTACATTCCAGGTCGCAACGGCGTCCAGGACTACAGTGCCGCCCCCCAGCTTTTGACAACCATCAGCGCGGCTTTTCAAGAGGTGCATCCAAACGCCGACCAGACGTTTCTCTTTTCCACTCGCGCGGCTAAGCCTTGGCTGCAAAGCTGCTATGCCCAGCATCTGCGCGCCTCGCGCATGCGCCTGTCCGCCAGTGCCTATGTTAAAAACTACGCGTCCTCTGCCCAGCTGGGCGGTATATTGGCTACGGTAAAATCGACATTGCCGTCTTGCAAAGTGGAATCCGCTCAGATCGAAGACAACGACAAGACCCGGTTGGGGATGCTCGACAACCTGCTGGACCTGACCAACTTGCCCGCCACCAAACGCGCCAGTTTGTCAGCCCCCGACTGGATCAACAAGGCACCGACACCGGCGCAAATGGACGCGTTTCTAGAAATCAACCAATCGGACCTGTCCGACAAGGACGCCCGCGCCGCGCGGCTAAAGCTGAACAAGGACATCGGATAATGCCGCGTCGGATCATCCTGCACACCGGATTTCACAAAACCGGCACGACCAGCATGACCACGACCCTGCGCGCCAACCGGCCCGCGCTGAAAGCACAAGTTGCCATGCGCCTGCCGCCGCAAATGCGCGCGCTGATCAGCGCCACGCGCGGCTATTCCACATGGCGCGACCCGCTGACCCTGATCAAGGCCGAAACCCGGTTTCACGCCTTGCTGGATGGTCTGCCGCCGATGCCACGACGGACGCTGATCATCACATCCGAAGAACTGGGCGGCCACCTGCCCGGACGCGGCGATCTGATGGATTACAGCGCGATGCCGATCATCCTCTATAGCTTTTGGTCCATCGCAAAGCAGAAATTCCCCGCAGCTGACATCCAGATTTACCTGTCGACGCGCAATCAGGCAGATTGGTTGGTGTCGGCCTATTGGCAACACGTCAAATCCTCGTCGATGACGCTTGATCTTGATGATTTTCTTGGCGAATTCCACGCGGCCGGTGATCTGCTGAATATGGTCAATGAAATCGCCAGCCGGGTGTCCTGCCCCACGCATCACTGCGCGCTTGAGGACAGCAAGCACCGCCCTCTTGGTCCGGCCGACCCGCTGCTGGATCTGTGCGATATTCCGCAAGCGGTGCATGATACGTTGCAAGCTGCCCCAGCGGAAAACATCCGCCCCGACATGGCGACTTTGCTGGACTTGCTCGATGTCAACAGAACTGTCAAAGACCCTGAAAAACGTGTCGCCACCAAAAAAGCCATCATGGCAAAGGCCAATATCACATGACCTCTCCAAACCGATCCCATGGTCGCCAATCGGTACGCGCAACGCTAAGCCCGCGCGAATTGATGCAAGACACGCCCGATTACGCGGGCGTCTGGCGGGCCGAAGTGGTCACCCTGTTTCCCGAACTCTTTCCCGGTGTGCTGGGGGCCAGCCTGACGGGCCGCGCCTTGCAAGAAGGCAAGTGGCAATTACGCAGCCATGATTTGCGCGATTACGGCATTGGCAAACACCGCAACGTCGATGACACCCCCGCGGGCGGCGGCGCGGGCATGGTCATGCGCGCCGATGTCGTTGGCCCCGCGATCGAGGCGGCGATGGCGGGTGCGGCTGGCCGCTGGCCGATCTTGTACATGTCCCCGCGCGGGCGGCGTTTTGATCAGGCGATGGCCGCAGATCTGGCCACCTGTTCCGGCGTCACCATGCTTTGTGGCCGGTTCGAGGGCGTGGATGAACGTGTGATCGAACACTACGGCATCACCGAAGTGTCGCTGGGCGATTTCGTCATGACCGGCGGTGAACTTGCCGCGCAGGCGATGATTGACGCCACCGTGCGCCTGCTGCCCGGTGTGCTGGGCAATGCCGATAGCACCGTCGAGGAAAGCCATGCCTCGGGTCTGCTGGAACACCCGCAATACACCCGCCCTGCCGAATGGAATGGACACGAAATTCCCCCCGTCCTGATGTCGGGCAACCACGGCGAAATCGCGAAATGGCGCCAGACTCAGGCCGAAAGGCTGACAGAGCAGCGCCGCCCTGATATGTGGGCGAAATATACGCCCAAACCAAAAGGCAAATCATGACAGACCTAAGCCGCACCCTATACCATGCCCGCATTGACGAACTGCCAAACCCGTATTTCGGCAAAGTCCGCGATTGCTATGATCTGCCCGATGGCCGCCGTATCCTGATATCATCCGACCGGATATCGGCATTTGACCGCATCCTTGCCTCTATCCCGTTCAAGGGTCAGGTGCTGACCCAAACCGCGCGGTTCTGGTTTGATCGCACCGCCGATATCTGCCCCAATCATGTTCTGGAATACCCTGACCCCAATGTGGTGATCGGCAAACGTCTGGATATTCTTCCGATTGAAATCGTTGTCCGCGGGTATCTGGCAGGCTCGACGGGGACCTCTGTGTTGACGCTCTACAAAAAGGGCCAACGCGAGATGTACGGCCACCGCTTTCCGGACGGATTGCGCGATAACGAAGCGTTGCCCCATGCGATCATCACCCCCACGTCCAAGGAATTTGACGGCGGTCATGATGCACCGCTGACCGCGACCGAGATCGTTGACCAAGGCCTGTTGACCCAAGAGAAATGGGACCAGATCAGCGATATCGCCCTGCGCTTGTTTGCGCGCGGTCAGGAAATGGCCGCCAAGAACGGGCTGATCTTGGTCGACACGAAATATGAATTCGGCACTGACGAAGACGGCAACCTGATGCTGGCCGACGAAATCCACACGCCGGACAGCTCGCGGTTCTGGCTGGCCGACGGGTATCAGTCTGCGCTGGAAAACGGCACCCGCCCGCCGTCCTTTGACAAGGACGTGATCCGGTCATGGGTCGACGCGCGGTGTGATCCCTACAAGGATGATATCCCCGAAATTCCCGCCGAACTGATCGAAGCGACATCCCAAGTCTATATCGACGCCTATCAGGCCATTACCGGCCAGAAGTTTGTTCCAAACATGGACGGGGACACGGTGCTGGACCGCATTCGCGCCAATCTGGCCCCTTATTTCAAGGCCTGAGACGCCGATATTAAGGCCTGCGAAATCCTCTTGATCCAAGGGGGCATCCGACCTATACGACGCCTACGTCTGGAATCGCTTTTGCGGCTCCAGCCTTTTCTGCATTTGCAGAAAGCCAAAGCAAAGATGATGCTACCTTCGATGGGCCGCTGCGGCAGGCCCGACAGACAGACCGAAGCTCTGGGATCGCACAAAACTTCGTGGATTAACCGCGAGCATTCATAGGAGAAGCATCAGATGAACCTGATTGCAGAGATCGAGGCGGAACAAATCGCCGAACTGGGCAAAGTGATCCCAGACTTCCGCGCCGGAGACACCATCCGCGTGGGCTTTAAAGTGACCGAAGGTACACGTACCCGCGTTCAGAACTACGAAGGCGTCTGCATTGCACGCAACAACGGCAAAGGTATCGCCGGGTCGTTCACCGTGCGCAAGATTTCCTTTGGTGAAGGCGTAGAACGCGTATTCCCGCTGCACTCGACCAATATCGACAGCATCGAAGTCGTCCGTCGTGGCCGCGTTCGTCGCGCCAAGCTGTATTACCTGCGCAGCCGTCGCGGCAAATCGGCACGGATTGTCGAGAACGCCCATTACAAGCCAAAATCTGGCGCGAACGCGTAAGGAGAGCTGTCATGAAAGCCGATACACACCCCGAATACCACACGATCAACGTCAAACTGACCGACGGTACGATCTTGGAAATGAAATCGACCTACGGCAAAGAAGGCGACCAGCTGGCGTTGGATATTGACCCCTCCGTGCACCCTGCATGGAACGGCGGCACATCCCGCTTGATGGATACCGGCGGCCGCGTGTCCAAATTCAAGAACAAATACGCCGGTCTGGGCTTCTAAACCCACCTGCCGATTGCGAATTGAAAATGGCGCGCCCTTCGGGGCGCGCCATTTTTCCGTGCGAAACGGGTCAAGTGACGTCAGAGCGGCTTTGATCCAAGGTCATATCATTGCCCCCGAACGGCCCGGCCTGCTGAGTGGCAGTCACGACAAAAACGCCAGTTATCCGTGCGCAAACGCTTTCAAAACACCCTTGTCTACCATATGCTTGGCTCTAATGTGGCCCAAGAAAAATCCTTGGGTGAATAAGGGACTTTAGACAATGTCGCATATTATCGTCGTCGGAAACGAAAAAGGCGGGGCGGGGAAATCGACGGTATCGATGCATGTGGCAACGGCGCTGGCCCGAATGGGACACAAAACCAGCGTGCTGGATCTGGACCTGCGCCAGCGCACTTTCGGGCGCTATATCGACAATCGAAAATCATTCCTGAAATCTGCAGAGCTTGACCTGCCGTCGCCGCATATGCACGAATTGCCCGAGATTGACGCGAGCACATTGCAGCCGGGTGAAAACATCTATGACCACCGCCTCAGTGCCGCCGTCGCCGAACTTGAACCCGACAGCGATTTCATTCTGATCGATTGCCCGGGGTCGCACACCCGCCTGAGCCAGGTCGCGCATTCGCTGGCCGATACATTGATCACGCCGCTGAACGACAGCTTTATCGACTTTGATCTGCTGGCCCACATCGACGCGACCGGCGACAAGATCACCGGCCCGTCGGTCTATTCCGAGATGGTCTGGAACGCGCGGCAACTGCGGGCGCAGGCCGGGCTTGCCCCGATCGACTGGATCGTCGTGCGCAACCGTATGGGCGCGCAAAGGATGGTCAACAAGGACAAGATGGAACGCGCGATCAGCAACCTGAGCAAGCGGATCGGTTTCCGCATTGCGCCCGGCTTTAACGAACGGGTGATCTTTCGCGAACTGTTCCCACGAGGCCTAACGTTGCTTGACCTCAAAGATATCGGCGTCAAACAATTGAACATCTCGAATGTGGCCGCGCGCCAGGAATTGCGCGATCTGATGAAGGCCCTGAAACTGCCGGGGGTCGAGATCAACTTCTGATCGGGCCCGAGTTCGGCCCGCGCCGCAGCAGAACGATCATGTTTGATATAAAAAGCGCAACGATCACCAACGCGCCCCCCAGCAACGCATAGGCTCCGGGGTCTTCGCCGATCACCACCCAGACTAGCACGGGGGCCAGCACCGATTCCAGCAGCACCAACAGCCCCACCTCGGCTGAAGTAATATAGCGCGGCCCCAACGCCAAAAAGATCGAACTAAGGACAATCACGCCGCCATGGGCCAGCACCAACGGCGCTTGTGATACGGGCATGTCTAACGGATGGGCAAAAGGCGCGATCAGGCAGGCGACGATCAGATAGGCCATGCCCACCCCCGGCACCATAGATACCGCCCGTGCATGCCGTGCCGCTGTCAGTCCCGCCGCAAACAGCGCCGACACGGCCAAGGCCAGCAGATCGCCAGCAAGGCTGGCATGGGCCGTCTCGCCCGAACCATAGGCGATGATCGCGATCCCGACCAAGACCACGGCGATGGTCACCAGCATTCGGCGGCTGATTGGCTCAGCCAGAAAAATCCGGCTATAGATCGTGGCAAAAATCGGCAGCGACGCAAGAATGAACACCGCATTGGCCACCGACGTCAGGCTGATCGCCATAACAAACAACACGCCACTGAACCCGGTACCGATCATATAAACCGCACCATAGCGACCCATCCGCAACACGGCCCGAAACGGCCCCGTGCCTTGCATCACCAGAATGCCCAAACTGATCGCACCGCCTGCCAGCAGCAGACGCCAAAAGGCAATCGTAAGCGCAGGTGCATCAATCAGCCGGACAAACAGCGAATCCGGCACCACAAAAAGGATGCCCAAAAGCGTGATAACAAGGCCGCGTGCTTGATCCGTCATGCCCAAGCGGTGACCTGTTCGCGCGATCAAGTAAAGCCCGCACGTGACGCGGTGGACAATTTTGCCAGCAACTTGCGCAGTGCATCACGCTCTGCCGCGCCAAGGTCTGCGGTCAGCGCCGCATCATAGCGCTGCGCGATGCCGCGCAGATCAGCATAGGCTGCGTGCCCCGCGGGCGTCAGCGTCAAATGCTCCAACCGACGGTCACCGGCATCCCGCGCACGGGTCACAAAGCGGCGTTCGGTCAATTTTTGCACCGCGCGGCTGATCTTGGTCTTGTGCATCTTGGCGCGCTGGCCAATCTCGCTTGCCGTCAACTGCCCGTACAGCCCCAGGTGAAACAGCACCCGCCATTCCGTGCGCAGCATGCCATAGCGTTCCTTGTAGATTTGTTGGAAGGCCATGCTGCTGGACTCCGCCGCTTGGTTCAGCAGATAGGGCAGGAAATCGGTCAGGTCGAAATTTTCGTCGGGCATCTGAAGGACCACTTGTTAGTTACAAAAACAACTATTACAAACGCAACAGATTTTGCAAGGGAGGCTTTGATGAACCGCCAAGTGACCCCATCCGACCTGACGACAGCCACTAGCCCGATGGGAACCACCCAAGGCTACATGCCCGGTTTCGGCAATGACTTTGAGACCGAAGCCCTGCCCGGTGCCCTGCCCCAAGGCATGAACAGCCCGCAAAAATGCAACTACGGCCTGTATGGCGAACAACTGTCCGGCACGGCCTTCACCGCGCCCAGCCACCAGAACGAACGCACATGGTGTTACCGCATTCGGCCCTCGGTCAAGCATTCGCACCGCTACGAAAAAATCGATCTGCCCTATTGGAAATCCGCGCCGCATATCCCTCAGGATGTCACCAGCCTTGGGCAATACCGCTGGGACCCGGTGCCCCATTCGACCGAAAAACGGACATGGCTGACCGGCATGCGCACCATGACCACCGCAGGCGACGTGAACACCCAAGTCGGCATGGCCAGCCACATATATTTGGTCACCGATAGCATGCTCGACGCTTATTTCTATTCCGCAGATAGCGAGCTGTTGATCGTGCCCCAAGAAGGCCGGTTGCGCTTTTGCACCGAATTGGGCGTGATCGACCTTGAGCCAAAGGAAATTGCGATCATCCCCCGCGGTCTGGTGTACCGCGTCGAAGTCCTCGAAGGCCCAGCGCGCGGGTTTGTCTGCGAAAACTATGGCCAGAAATTCGAACTGCCCGGGCGTGGCCCAATCGGTGCGAACTGCATGGCCAACCGCCGTGATTTCAAAACCCCCGTCGCTGCATTCGAAGACCGCGATGCCCCCTCAACCGTCACGATCAAATGGTGCGGCCAGTTCCACGAGACCAAGATAGGTCATTCACCCTTGGACGTCGTCGCATGGCACGGCAACTATGCGCCCGTGAAATACGACCTGCGCACCTATTGCCCCGTGGGTGCCGTGCTATTCGATCACCCTGACCCGTCGATCTTTACCGTGCTGACTGCGGCATCTGGTGTCGAAGGCACCGCAAACATCGACTTTGTCCTGTTCCGCGAACGCTGGATGGTCGCCGAAGACACCTTCCGCCCGCCATGGTACCACAAAAACGTCATGTCCGAACTGATGGGCAATATCTATGGCCAGTACGATGCCAAGCCCAAAGGGTTCATTCCCGGTGGCATGTCGCTGCACAACATGATGCTGCCCCACGGTCCCGATAAAAACGCCTTTGAAGGCGCGTCAAATGCTGATCTTAAGGCTGATAAACTCGACAACACCATGTCGTTCATGTTTGAAACGCGGTTCCCGCAGCACCTCACTGAATTCGCCGCGAAAGAGGCCCCTTTGCAAGATGATTACATCGACTGCTGGGAAAGCCTTGAGAAAAAGTTCGACGGCACACCGGGTAAAAAGTAACGCTGACGCAAGACTTGCGCAGGCACATTCATTCAAGGACCAACTATGACATTGCTCACCTCATGGGTCGAAAGCGCCAACAGCGCCGACACTGATTTCCCGCTGAACAACCTGCCGTATGGCGTGTTCTCGACCAATGCGCTTGAACCCCGCTGCGGTGTTGCGATTGGCGACATGGTGCTGGATATGGCAGCACTCGAGGCCGAAGATTTGGTCTTGCTGCATTTCGACCCTGTCTTTGACGTGCCCTATTGGAACGATGTGATGGATCTGGGCCCCAAAACTTGGGCAACCTTGCGCGCCCGCCTGACCGAACTGCTGTCTTCAGACAGCCCCGATCAGGCCAAAATCGCGCCGCATCTTGTGCCTATGTCCGACATCCGCCTGCACATGCCGCTGGTGGTCTCGGAATACACCGATTTCTACGCTGGGCGTCACCATGCCACCAATGTGGGCACCATGTTCCGGGGTGCCGAAAATGCGCTGCCGCCCAACTGGCTGCACATCCCCATTGGCTATAACGGCCGCGCCTCAACCGTTGTGGTCTCCGGCACCGATATCCACCGCCCCAATGGCCAGCTGAAAGCCCCTGATGCGGATATGCCCAGCTTTGGCCCCTGCCAACGCCTTGATATCGAACTCGAGATGGGGGCGATTGTCGGAACCTCTACCGACATGGGCGACACCATCAGCGTGGCCGAAGCAGACGAGATGATTTTTGGCTACGTCCTGCTGAACGATTGGTCCGCGCGCGACATTCAGGCGTGGGAATACCAGCCGCTCGGCCCGTTTCAGGCCAAAGCCTTTGCAACGTCGATCTCCCCTTGGATCGTGACGACCGCCGCTCTTGAACCCTTCCGTACCTCGACGCCGGAACGCGAAAAGGAACTGCTCCCCTACCTGCAAGAACCTAAGCCCATGCTCTATGACATCGACCTTTCGGTGCTGATCCAGCCCGAAGGCGGCACGCAACAAG
Organism: Sulfitobacter sp.; assembly: GCF_041552635.1. Classification (GTDB taxonomy): domain Bacteria; phylum Pseudomonadota; class Alphaproteobacteria; order Rhodobacterales; family Rhodobacteraceae; genus Sulfitobacter. The sequence goes on along the minus strand of NZ_JBFEKM010000062.1, from coordinate 10,511 downwards.
TCCTAGCACGCACCAACTACAACACGATGTATTACTCCGCCCCACAACAGCTGGCGCACCACGCCTCGTCGGGCTGCGCGATGAACGCGGGCGACCTGCTCGGCTCCGGCACCATATCAGGCCCCGAGAAAAACGAACGTGGCAGCCTGCTGGAACTTAGCTGGGGCGGCAAGGAACCCATTACCCTCTCAGACGGCACCACCCGCTGCTTTGTCGAAGACGGCGACACCATGATCCTCACCGGTCATGCCCAAGGCGACGGCTACCGCATCGGTTTCGGGGCCTGCGCCGGCACAATCCTCCCCGCGAAACCATTGACCTAAGCCCGCTTTATTTTACCAAATAAACTCCCGCCGGAGGCATCCCAGATCGCCCCGCGCACCGGCGTCCAAAAAGGAAAACAAATGTCCAAGAAATTCGCCTCCCAAGGGGACATGACCGAAAAGAAAATATCCTTCACCGAAGTCGGCAAAGACCTTTGGGCCTTCACCGCCGAAGGCGACCCCAACTCGGGTGTGATTATCGGCGATGACAGCGTCATGATCATCGAGGCCCAAGCGACCCCGCGTCTGGCCAACAAAGTCATCGAAAAGGTCCGCGAAGTCACCGACAAGCCGATCTCCCATGTCGTGTTGACCCACTACCACGCCGTGCGTGTTCTGGGTGCCTCAGCCTTCAACGCTGATCAGATCATTATGTCCGAAATGGCACGCGGCATGGTCAATGAGCGCGGCCAAGAAGACTGGGACAGCGAATTTCAACGCTTCCCCCGCCTGTTCGAGGGCCACGAATCGATCCCCGGCCTGACCTACCCCACCACCACCTTCAACGACCGCATGACCGTCTACCTCGGCAACCGTCGCGTTGACCTGATGCACTTGGGCCGGGCCCACACCGCTGGCGATATCGTCGTCCATGTCCCTGATGAAAACGTCATGTTCACCGGTGACATCGTCGAATACCATTCTGCGTGCTACTGCGGCGACGGCTATTTCGCCGACTGGGGCACCACGCTGGACGCGATCAAAGCTTACGATGTGGCTGCCATCGCGCCGGGCCGCGGCGATGCGCTCGTCGGCACCGAAATGGTGAACAAAGCCATCGAAAACACCCGTGATTTCGTCGAAAGCACCTACCGCCCCGCCGCCCGCGTCGCCGCGCGCAACGGCACGCTCAAAGACGCATGGGATGCCGTGCGCGCCGAATGTGACCCGAAATTCGCCGACTACGCGATCTACGAACATTGCCTGCCCTTCAACGTCGCCCGCGCCTATGACGAAGCCCGCGGCATCAGCCACCCCCGCATCTGGACCGATAAACGCGACATCGAGATGTGGGAACAACTGCAAAGCTGAGACTGATTATGGCCTACGACTACGCCCCTTTCCCCTATACGCCACCGCCCGGCCTGACCCAGTCCGAGGCACGCCACCAAGTCGTTATCGTCGGCGCGGGTCCCATCGGGCTAGCAATGGCAATTGATCTGGCACAACGGGGCATCGCGTCGGTCGTGTTGGACGATAACAACGTGGTGTCGGTCGGGTCGCGCGCAATCTGCTGGGCGAAACGCACGCTCGAGATCTTTGACCGTCTGGGCGTCGGGGAACGGATGCTGGAAAAAGGTGTGACATGGAAAGTCGGGCGTAACTTCCACGGCAATGAACAGGTCTACGCCTTCGACCTGCTGCCCGAACCCGGCCACAAATACCCGGCTTTCATCAACCTTCAGCAATACTATGTCGAACAATACCTCGCTGAGCGTGCCCAAGATTTCCCTGATCTGATCGACCTGCGCTTCCTAAACAAGGTCACCAATCACACCGACCATGGCGACCATGTCACCCTCGACATCACCACGCCCGATGGCGACTACACGCTAAAGACCGACTATTATATCGCATGTGACGGGGCAGGGTCGGCCACGCGCACCCGCATGGATCTGCCGTTCGAAGGTCAAACCTTCGAGGAACATTTCCTGATCGTTGACGTCGAAATGGAAACCTCGCCCTTTGGCAATCACGACACGCCTGAACGGTGGTTCTGGTTCAACCCTCCCTTCCACAACGGCCAATCCGCACTGCTGCATAAACAACCTGACAACATCTACCGCATCGACCTGCAATTGGGGCCGGAAACTGACCCGAAGGAAGAAGCCACCGAAGCCAAAGTCATCCCCCGTATCAAAGCCATCGTCGGTGACACGCCTTTCCGCCTCGACTGGATGAGCGTCTATAAATTCCGATGTGCCAAGCTGGACCGTTTTGTGCACAACCGCGTGATCTTTGTCGGTGACAGCGCCCATGTGGTCAGCCCATTTGGCGCGCGCGGCGGCAACGGCGGCATTCAGGATGTGGACAACCTTGGTTGGAAACTCAGCGCTATCCTCAAGGGTGACGCCCCCACCACCCTGATCGAAAGCTATAATGTTGAACGTGTCCATGGCTCTGCCGAAAACATCCTGAATTCATCGCGCGCTACGAACTTCATGACTCCCAAATCTCCAATCGAAGCCCTCTTCCGCGACGCAGTCCTCACCCTCGCCGCCGCCCACCCCTTTGCGCGCAAACTGATCAACTCGGGCCGCCTGTCCAAACCTTGCGACCTTTCGGTCTCTTCTCTTCAAACGCCAGGCGATGCCCCGATACGCCCCGGTTTTTCGATGACCGATGCCCCCTTGGCTGGCCCCGATGGTCCGACATGGCTGACAGATGTGGCGCAAGGGGCCTTCACTCTCCTGACCGCCAGCACCAAAGCGCTGCCTGATATCGACGGGGTCAACCGCATCGGGATCAACCAATCCGCGGATTACCCTTGCTATCATTCCGTCAATGGCCACTTCGAAACCCGTTATGGCACAGATAAAATCTACCTCCTGCGCCCCGATGGCCATGTCTGCGCTGTGTTCGATACACCCGACACCGACCCCATCATCGCCGCCCGCAACCGCGCACTTGGAGCCATCACATGATCCTTGACGACAAGCTTGGAATTCAGGCTGATGCCTTTTACAACGCCCTGATGGACAGCCACGCAGGCCTCACCGACGCCCAAAGCCATGCGCTCAACGCGCGCCTCGTCCTGATCCTTGCCAACGAAATCGGTGATCTCGCAAAACTGGAAGACCTGCTTGCCACAGCACGCAAGGTCGGTCCAACCGACTTCTCTGGCTCTTAAATATCCCCGCCGGAGGCACGCATCTGTCTCCGGCAGATGCAAAATATGATGCAGTACGCGAGTGCTGCAATTTTCACGCCCGCCTCTGTGCCGATCCAAGCAGGGCGCGGCGTCACCGATGTGGGCTCGGGGTGGCACGGCGCGCCAAAATCCGAGCGCGACCAGAATAGCGACAGTTAAGAGGCCAAACCCGCCATCATCATGCCGTTATAACTCCAGACAATGGGTTGACGCATGGGGTGCCTATGATTGACACTCTTTCAGGGATGCTGAGTGAAAGCTCGGCAAATAATCGCAGAATAACTGCGTCACCACATGATGCGCCAAATCTCCGGCGCAAAAGTTGCGATCCATCCGACGCTCGGACCGGACCGCACCCACAGAGAGGAAGAATATGAGTTTTTTGACCCGCACCGGTAACCCCCTGCCTAAATCCATTCTGGATTCTGCCGAAGCTGCCAAGAAAGACCCGGTCAACCGCCGCGAGTTTCTGGCCTTGGCCAGCGCCTTTGGTGCGACGACCGCCACCGCCTATGCAATGATTGGCATGCCTGCACCGGCACATGCTGCGGCCCACAAGGAAGGCGGCACCGTGCGGATGCAAATGGAAGTGCGCGCGCTGAAAGATCCGCGGACCTATGACTGGTCGCAGATCGCCAACTTCTCGCGCGGCTGGCTGGAATATCTTGCGATCTGGGAAAACGACGGCACATTCACCCCTGCCCTACTGGAAAGCTGGGATATCAACGATGATGCCACAGAATATACACTGAACGTGCGCAAGGGCGTCACCTGGAACGACGGCACACCGTTCACAGCGGCTGATGTCGCGCGCAACATCGAAGGCTGGTGCGATAAATCCGTCGAAGGTAACTCGATGGCGGGCCGTTTTGCGACCTTGATCGACGAAGCCAGCGGCAAGGCCATCGAAGGGTCGATCGTCGTTGTTGACGACCACACCGTCAAGCTGATGCTGCCCCTGCCCGACATCACATTGATCCCCGGCATGGCAGACTATCCGGCGGCAATCGTGCCCGAAGGATTTGACGCAGAAACCATGCTGGACAACCCGGTCGGCACCGGGGCCTACCTGCCAGAATCGCTTGAAGTTGGCGTAAAAGGCGTGCTGGTCAAGAACCCTGATCACACATGGTGGGGCACCGAAGTTTACGGCGGACCCTACATCGACCGGCTTGAATATATCGACTATGGCACAGACCCATCAGCCTTTGTCGCTGCCGCTGAAGCCGATGAAATCGACGCCACATACTCGATCGAGGGCGAATTCATCGACGTTTTCAGCACGCTGGACGGGTGGAACGAAAACTCCATCGCGACAGCTGCGACGATTGTTATCCGCCCAAACCAGCTTGCCGAAGTGGATGGCATGAAACCCTATGCGGATGCGCGCGTACGCCAAGCCATTAGCATGGCCGTCGACAATGCGGTCTTGCTGGAACTTGGCTATGCCGGACGCGGTCTTGTGGCCGAAAACCACCATGTTGGCCCGATGCATCCTGAATACGCTGAACTGCCACCGCGCAAAGTCGATCCAGCCGCCGCCAAGGCGCTGATGGAAGAAGCAGGCATGGCTGATTTCGAACACGAGCTGTTCTCGATCGACGATGCATGGCGTAAAGACACCACCGATGCCGTCGCAGCCCAACTGCGGGACGCAGGCATCAAGGTCAAACGGACAATCCTGCCCGGATCGACGTTCTGGAACGACTGGACGAAATACCCGTTTTCGTCAACCAACTGGAACGCGCGGCCTTTGGGCGTGCAAATCTGGGCGCTGGCCTATCGGTCTGGTGAGGCGTGGAACGAATTTGGCTGGTCCAATGCTGAATTCGATGCCTTGCTGACCAAGGCACTATCGGTCGCCGACGTGGAAAAGCGCCGCGAACTAATGGCCGAAGGCGAAGCAATGATCCAAAGCGAGGGCGTGACGATCCAGCCTTATTGGCGGTCGCTCTATAACCACACCAAAGAGGGTCTGGTTGGCGCGGGCCACCACATCGGGTTCGAATATCACCCGGCGCGTATGGCTTGGACCATGTAATCCGACCCACATAAACCGGCGAAAGGGCTGCGCATCGCGCGGCCCTTTTTGCATTTAATCGTCAAAGATCAAGCCCAACAACGGCGAGGGCTGCCAAAGCGTGGCATCCACATCCTCAAGCTTTGCCAACCTGTCGCGCAGGTTGGTTTCGCCCATTTGCCGCGCCCGCGCGGTTAGGTCCGGTAGCCCCAGTTTATAAAGTGCCAACAAATCCAGCCCTTCGAGGGTCAGCCCGTCTTGTAACAGACCCGCAGACGCGTTGATCACCCCAGCGATGACCGCATCAGCGGCAGCTGCTTCGGTCATCGGGATCGGGTCAATCCCGGCAAAGCGCGCCTCCTCAATGATCATGTCCTCCATCAGCGGATCAATCACCGCGCCGCCGCCCCCCGGATAGCGATACCAGCCCACCCCGACGGATCGCCCCAAGCGCCCCTCGTGCACCATGCGATCCGCGACCAACAGATCTGTGCCGCTGGCCCTGCGTCGGGCAAATGCCACGTCCAACCCGATATGATCCTGGGCTTTCAGAACCCCTTGCGCGAACCCTGCATCTTCCAGCGCTTCGTCCAGTTCCCAAGGGGTTATGCCGACCAGCAACAACCGGTCTAAAAGGGAAATCGCTGCATCCTGCAATTGGTGCCCGCCAAAGTCGTGCATACGGGTTGTCGTCGCATAGCGCGCCTGCAAGTGTTCCAGAAAACCCGTAGCCTTTATGCGGGCATCAGGCGAGGCATCCCCAAAAGCGACCTCGGCAAAACGCGGGTCCAGCACGTCCATTGCAATGCTGCGCGCCGGATCTGGCACCGTGGCAAGGGCCTGCGGGCCGTCCAGAACCGCGATCAACGCTGTGGCGGGTGCCATCTGCGCGTCAGACGCATGACACAGGAACAGATCGCATCTCTCGACCATCTGGGTAGACACGGTAAAACGGCCCCCCGGCACGCGCCGCCCGAGCACATCATGCACGCGGTCGGCATCGCTTGGATCTGGTTCAATCACGGTGACGCGCATCTGCGCTTTAGACATGGCTGCAATCAGATCGGCGGTGCTGATGCCCAGATCATATAACACGACATGAGGTGAGGCTTGCGCAGTCACCCTTCGGCTGCATCCAGAAAATGGCGTTTGCGGATCACACCCAGCAGATCATTCAGCGACGTCTTGACCGGCCGGTTTGATGTGTTGATCTGCGCATCGGCGCGCTCATAAAGCGGCTTTCGCGTGTCGAGCAGGTTTTTCAACTGGGTCATCGCCGCTGGGTTGCCCTCCATCGGGCGAACATCGCCTTGGGCGCGGACCCGCTGCATATATTCCGAGGGGCTAGTATGGATCCAAATGGTGTGAAACTGCTGCAACAGCCGCGCGTAGGTCGCAGGTTCTGCGACGATCCCACCCGCGACGGCCAGTATCATCCGGTCATGGGCCACACTGACGCGCTCAAGCGCATCTGCTTCCATCTCGCGGTACCCTTCCTGACCATAAAGCGCCATCACCTCGGCAATCGGCATGCCGCTTTCGGCTTCGATCTCTTCGTTCAGCTCGACAAAAGGCAGGTCCAGCGCGGCCCCTGCCAATTTGCCCAAGGTAGATTTCCCCGCCCCGCGCAGCCCGATCAGACAAATGCGACCAGCACGCATCATCACGGGGCTTTGCGGTGACAGCAAACCACGCACCTGCTGCTGGACGTCCATACTGGCGTTGCTGAACAGACAGGCCACACGTTCGACATCACGGCTCCAAGGGGCGCGCTCGGCCAGCAGCGTTTCGACCTTCAGGTCCAGCGCCTGCGCCACCCTTTGCAGCAAAATAACCGATATATTGCCCTCGCCTGCCTCGAGCTGGGCCAGATAGCGCGGCGATACGCCCGACATTTCAGACAGCACCCGCCGTGGCAGCCCGCGCGCCTTGCGCGCCTCGCGGACACGTACGGCCAAGCGTTTAATCAGGTCTGCGCCCGGATCTATGGGGTGGGCCGTCTCTGACATGGGCCGCTCCTTGATGTACAATAATGCAAAATTATAGGTTCACCCGAAAGGATCAACAAAATTCTGCAAAAAAAATGCACTATTTCGCGCGGATCAGCGGCTCGATCACTTCGCGAATACGTTCCGGGGCCGGTATGCTTTTGAACACGTCGGCTTGGGTAAACACGCAGGTAAAACTGCCCGTGAAACACAGCACCTCGTTTTGATAGGCTTTCATCCCAAAGGTGATGGATTTCTCACCTAAACGGGTTGGATATGTCTCGCACATCAGGCGGTGACGCGGGGTGACAGGGCTGCGGAAATCCATCGACAGGTTCACAAAAGGCGTGCCCATGTTGCGGTCAATTTTCATCTGGAACCAACCTTCGCCGTCAAAGTGTTCTTCCCACCAAGCGTTGATCGCATCCAGCGCAAACCATGGCAGGCGGGCGGTATAGGCGATTTGCGCGGGGTCGCAATCGCCCCAGGTTACGCGGATTTCATGCACAAAAGGCGTGTCGGTCATTCAGTAGGTTTCCACATGATAGCGGCCGTCTTCACGCATGGCGTCGCGCAGGGTTGCCCATTGCTGCCCCATGCTTTCGGCGATTGAAGTCATCGCCTTTTCAACACCTTCCTCCATGCCCCGCAACCCGCAGATATAAATATAAGTGCTGTCACTGGCCAAGAGTTCCGCAACGGAATCCTGTTCGGCGATGATGCGGTCCTGAACGTATTCCTTGTCTTTACCCGCCTCGCGGCTGAACACCAGATGCTGTTTCATCAGGCCATCCGGCACCTTTTTGAGAGGTCCGAAATACGGCAGGCTTTTGGGGGCGCGCGCGCCAAAGAACATGGTCATGCCGCCCGTCGCTCCGCTGCGTTGGCGCTGCATGGTGAACGCGCGCATGGGCGCTGACCCTGTGCCGGTGCAGATCAACAGCAGATGCGCCTGCGGGTCGCTGGGCATCAGGAATGTCGCGCCAAACGGTCCAGTCACCTCGACCTCTGCCCCGGTCTCGAGATCACATAGGAAGTTCGAGGCAAGGCCCTGCGCCTCGCGTTTCACGGTAAGCGAGATGTTATGATAACCCGGCCGTTCGCCATCGCGCGGGCTGGATATCGAATAAAGCCGTGGCAGATGGGCCTTGCCCTCGGCATCGGTGCCGGGGGGAATGATACCCACGGATTGCCCTTCAAGCACGGGAAACGGCAACGCGCCGGGATCAAGAATGATGTGGCGCACATCGTGTTCAGGATCGTCGGTCAGACGGTAATTACCCTGCACCTTCATCTTGGCAGGCTTGCCAAGGTTATACATATTCACTGCGGGCTTGCTGGCTGTTGCCGGGGCCTTGGCCTTGCCGCCTGCGCCCTTATGCGCCTCTGCCAAAAGCGCGGCGATGGGATCGATTTCGTCGCCCGAAGGTGTTGCGACCTCGATATCCTCTTGGTCGGGCAGTTCGTCCATCTCGTATTGCTGTTCCAGCGTGTACGGTGTGTCGACCACGCGCCATTCATCAATCGACCCTGTGGGGCAGACCGGAATGCAATCCATGCAGAAATTACAGGTGTCGAAATTCACTACAACATTGTTGTCGTCATGTTCGATCGCGCCCACAGGGCAGGTCATTTCGCAGGTATAACACCGGATGCAAATCTCGGGGTCGATAAGGTGCTGTTTGACGGGCTGGTTCATGGCGACTGCTCCTGCGGCTTATGTGCGGATGGGCGGACCAAAGCCCACCCATCTTTGTTATCTGCGTAGGGTGGGTATAACCCACCGCGCCCTTTAGGCCATGTGCAACTTTACATACTCAAAATCGCCCGGCTTGTTATCGATGCCGACTTTGGGGGCGGCGATCCAGCTGGCGTATTGTCCCGGCTCATAGCAGGGCACCATCAGCGACTGGATGTAATCGCCATCGGCCTTTGTCGGCAGCCATTCGTCCTTGCGTTTGTGCCACTCGTCGCTCGAGATGATGTTGCCATCGGGGTCAACCGCTACGGCGCTGAACACACCGATCTGACGGTGGAAACCTTCGTGCGGCATCTTGAAGGCGAAATCAACGCCAGCCTTGGCAATCTGCTTGTTCCAGCGACCAACACCACCGGCTGCATCACGCACATAGTCATCCCGCAAACGCATGTTGATCGCGGTCAGGGCTGGGACGTCTTCGGTGACGATCTTGCCTTCCTTGACCGAAGTCACGGCATAGGTGTCGTTTTGCAGCTTGTGATCATCGTCGATCCGCTGCTCCATATAGCGGCCTTTGATGCCGTAGTTGAACGCGTTGGCGGCGTTGGTGGACACTTCCTGACCGAACAGGTCCAGCGACAACGTATAGTGCAGGTTCAGCTTTTTCTGGATCGTGGGCAGGTCGATGACGCCAAGATCGCGGATTTTGTTGATGTCATAGGGGTCTGTGATGCCCGCCTTGTTCATCGCCTCAAGCGTCGCCTGAATGGTACGGCCCACGCCGGTTTCGCCGACAAACATGTGGTGCGCTTCTTCGGTCAGCATGAAACGGCAGGTGCGCGACAGCGGGTCAAAACCGGACTGAGCCAACGATTCCAACTGCATCTTGCCGTCACGGTCGGTGAAATAGGTGAACATGAAGAAGGACAGCCAATCCGGCGTTTCTTCGTTAAAGGCACCCAACATACGTGGGCTGTCTTCGGACCCCGACGACCGTACCAGCAGATCATCCGCTTCTTCACGGCCATCACGACCGAAATACTTTTGCAGCAGATAGACCATCGCCCACAGGTGACGGCCCTCTTCGACATTCACCTGAAACAGGTTGCGCATGTCATAAAGGCTTGGTGCGGTCAGCCCAAGGAAACGCTGCTGTTCGACGGAACCCGGCTCTGTATCGCCTTGGATCACGATCAGGCGTTTCAGCATATTGCGGTATTCGCCGGGCACTTCTTGCCACGCGGGTTCACCGAAATGTTCACCCATCGGGATTTTGCGATCTTCAACTGCGGGGGCCAGCAGAACACCCCAACGGTACTCCGGCATCTTCACGTAATCGAACTTTGCCCAGCCTTTGGGGTCAACAGAGACGGCCGTGCGCAGATAAACCATGGATTCCTGAAAGTTCTGCGGGATCAGGTCATTCCACCAGTTGATGTAGCCGGGGTGCCATTTTTCCAGCGCCTTTAGCACTTTCTTGTCCTGGCTCAGGTTCACGTTATTCGGGATCTGGGTGTCGTAGCTTACGTTGATCAGGTCGAGCATTGGTTTTCTCCTCGTGGGGTCAAAATCTTTGAAGATTTTGGGACGGATTTTTCGAAAAATCCGG
>NZ_JBFEKM010000061.1:0-21214 GCF_041552635.1 Sulfitobacter sp. | reverse complement strand
GGTGTTGTGAAGGCTTCTGTCAATCTGGCGCAGGAGCGCGCAACAGTTCAGGCACTTGGTGTCTCTGCTGCGCAGATTTCACAGGTGGCGAGCGCTGCCGGTTATCCGGCGCGGCTGATCACGGATGAGGGCGACACGGACGATACCCGCGACCGCAAGGCATCCGAGGCTGCACATCTCAAGACGATGACACTGCTGGCCGCAGCGTTGACCCTACCTGTGTTCGTCCTTGAGATGGGCAGTCACCTTATCCCTGCGCTGCACATGTGGATCATGGACACGATGGGCATGGGGCTGAATTGGGGGATCCAGTTTGTCCTGACGACCCTTGTTCTCGCGATCCCCGGACGGCAGTTCTATCTCAAAGGGTTTCCTGCGCTGTTCAAAGGTGCGCCTGACATGAATTCTCTTGTTGCTCTTGGCACGTCCGCGGCATGGGGGTTTTCCACTGTCGCCTTGTTTGTGCCGATGCTTTTGCCAGAGGGCACGCGCGCAGTTTACTTTGAGGCAGCGGCGGTCATTGTTACCCTTATTCTGCTGGGCCGGTTCCTCGAGGCCCGCGCCAAAGGGCGCACGGGGCAGGCGATTGCGCGGCTTGTCGGGCTCAAGGCCAAAACTGCCCATGTGGAGCGGAGCGGCGAGCTTGTGGAGCTGTCTGTTGATAAAATCGTGGTTGGTGATCTGGTGCAGGTGCGACCGGGCGAGAAAATCGCCCTCGACGGGATCGTGGTGCGTGGCACGTCTTATGTCGATGAGAGCATGATCACCGGGGAGCCGGTGCCCGCCGAGAAATCCGAAGGCACGGAGGTTGTCGGTGGCACCGTCAACGGCACTGGCGCGCTGACATTCCGCGCCACGAAAGTGGGCGGAGACACAATGCTGGCTCAGATCATCCGCATGGTGGAAGAGGCGCAGGGCGCCAAGCTGCCCATTCAGGATCTGGTCAACCGGATCACGCTTTGGTTTGTGCCTGCGGTAATGGGCGTTGCGGCGCTGACCTTTTTCGCATGGCTGGTGCTGGGGCCGTCTCCCGCCCTCGGTCTTGCGGTGGTGGCGGCGGTGGCTGTCCTGATTATTGCTTGCCCCTGTGCGATGGGTCTGGCGACGCCCACGTCGATCATGGTGGGCACGGGTCGTGCTGCGGAGCTCGGCGTTTTGTTCCGGCGTGGCGATGCCTTGCAGTCGCTTGGCGATATCGAAACCGTTGCGTTTGATAAGACCGGCACACTGACACAGGGGCGTCCGGAGTTGACCGATCTGCAGGTGATGGAGGGGCTCCAAGAGAGTGATGTGCTGCGGCTGGTGGCCTCGGTTGAGGCCACGTCCGAGCATCCTATCGCTGCTGCGATTGTGCGGCGTGCGGAACAGGAGGGGCTGGCCCTCGGCGTTGTCGACACGTTCCAGTCGTTGACCGGTTACGGTGTCAGCGCCGTAGTTGACGGACATGAAATCCTTGTCGGTGCAGACCGCCTTATGGTGCGCGAGGGTATCGCGCTGGATGCCGTGCAAGAACAGGGAACAGCGCTGGGGCAGGCGGGCAAGACCCCGCTCTATGCCGCAATTGACGGGCGTTTGGCCGCGATCATTGCAGTATCTGACCCCATCAAACCCAGCACGGCGCAGGCGATCGAAGCCCTGCACGCGCTGGGTCTTAAGGTTGCGATGATAACGGGTGATAATCAGGCCACGGCGGAAGCAATTGCAGCACAGTTGGGCATTGATACGGTCGTTGCCGAGGTGCTGCCGGAGGGCAAGGTCGCTGCCCTGCAACAGCTGCAAGCGGGCGGGCGCAAGGTAGCATTCGTCGGGGATGGTATAAACGACGCACCTGCCTTGGCACATGCGGATGTGGGGGTGGCCATCGGCACTGGCACCGATGTCGCCATCGAGGCGGCGGATGTGGTGCTGATGTCCGGTGATCTGAACGGGGTTGTGAACGCGCTGCATGTAAGCAAACGCACCATGCGCAACATCCGCCAGAACCTGTTCTGGGCCTTCGGCTATAATGCATTGCTGATTCCGGTGGCGGCAGGGGTGTTCTATCCGCTGTCGGGCCTGATGCTCTCGCCCGCGCTGGCCGCAGGGGCCATGGCGCTGTCGAGTGTGTTTGTGCTGTCCAATGCGCTGCGGCTGCGGTGGATCGCACCGGCTGCTGCGGAAGGGCAAACAACACGCACTGATACTGGCAACCTTGTGCCCGCAGCAGCAGAATAGGAGAGCGATGATGAACATCGGCGAAGTTGCAAAGAAATCCAACCTACCTGCGAAAACCATACGGTATTATGAGGACATCGGCCTGATTACACCGCTGCGCGATACAAACGGTTACCGCAGTTTTCGCGAGAGCGACATGCACAAGTTGGCGTTTTTGGGCCGCTCCCGGGCGCTGGGATTTACTATTGAGGATTGTCGCAACCTGCTTGCACTGTGGGACGACAAAGACCGGGCCAGTGCGGATGTTCGGGCAATTGCAAAAGAGCATCTGGCCCAGATTGAAAGCAAGATCGCAGACCTTGCGGCTATTCGTGACACGCTGTCGCATCTGGTTCGAGAATGCGCGGGTGATGGTCGCCCAGATTGCCCGATTATCGAAAAGTTGGAAAACTTTTCGATCAAGTAAGGAACACTCCAGCGCTGGATGCCTGTTGATCTGCCAGAAGCAACAACATTTGGAGAATAGACATATGTCATATTGGCGCTTTTTCGCAATGATACTCACATCAACCACCGTCATGCTGGGACTGATGTACCTCAACACCTATGCACTGGATCACGTCTTTTTCAGTGAAACGCGCACCTACATGGCGATCTACATGGGGGCGGTGATGGCTATTATCATGCTGGTCTTCATGCTGGGGATGTACACAAACCGCACGGCGAACATCGCAATTTTCGCAGGCAGTGCGATCGTGTTTGCGGGTGCTCTGTTTCTGGTCCGAAGCCAGTCGACCATTGATGATACCTCATGGATGAGTGCGATGATCCCGCACCACTCCATTGCAATATTAACATCAGAACGGGCGAACATCTCCGACCCGCGGGTGAGAAAGCTGGCTGATGACATTATCGAAGCGCAGCGACTTGAGATCGCGGAGATGAAAGCGCTCATTGCCGACCTGAACGGTGGTCCAGCCGCTACACCTGAAATCGACGGTAAATAAGGAAATTTGTAATGCCACTTGATCAATCAAAGACAAAAGCAAAGCTTTACCGGATGGTGACGGACGAACACACGTGTCCCTACGGTCTGAAATCGAAGGACTTGCTTGAGCGTCAAGGCTTTGACGTTGAGGACCACAAGCTGGAAACGCGAGAAGAAACAGATGCTTTTATGGAAAAGCATGACGTAGAGACAACTCCGCAAACATTCATTGGGGGTGACCGCATCGGCGGTTATGAGGCGTTGCGCGTTCATTTTGATCTCGACAAGCCTGAAGAGGAGCGGTCGGATACGACATATCAGCCGGTCATTGCGATCTTCTCTGTGGCATTCCTGATGGCGCTTGGTCTGTCTTGGTACAGCTTTGAGACGGTATTTACGTTCCGTGCGTTTGAATGGTTTATCTCGATATCGATGTGTTTTCTCGCTGTGCAAAAGCTGCAAGACATCGAGAGCTTTTCGACGATGTTTCTCAACTATGACCTTCTGGCACAACGCTGGGTGCCATATGGCAAAGTGTACCCCTTCGGAGAGGCGCTGGCCGGTATCCTGATGACTGCAGGTGCGCTGACGTGGCTTTCCGCACCTGTAGCGATCACCATCGGATTGATCGGTGCGGTATCGGTCATAAAAGCGGTCTACGTCGACAAGCGTGAATTGAAATGCGCCTGCGTGGGTGGCGACAGTAGCGTGCCACTTGGCTTTATTTCGCTGACCGAGAACGTAATGATGCTTGCTATGGGCGTCTGGATGCTAATCAAAGTATTCTATGTGTGAGTTTTCGACTGTGATTTCGGAAAGAATAGCGGCGGTTGCCGCTATTCTTGTAAGTATTCAATGCTGATCGCGGTTCTTATCTCTGCGATTATGATTGCCGTGTGCTTTTTAATCCATCTGAGCGTATTCATTCAAACAACGCGTATCATCAGGCCCGAGAAGCACTCGGTACACTGCTTTATGCTCGGCGCAGGCCTGATTACGTTAGCGCACATCTTTGAGGCAGTGCTCTTCGCTGGAAGTTTTTGGGTGGCTGAACATTGGCTCGGTATCGGAGCGTTGACTGCAGCAGGAGCGCAGCAGTTGTCGTTGAGTTTTGCTGATTACTTTTACTTTTCAATGGCAAATTTCACGACCCTTGGTCGCGGGGACCTTGTTCCGACGGACCACTTGAGGTTTATCACAGCGATTGAAGCATTTGTGGGCTTCGTGCTCATTACAACGTCAGGCGCGTTCCTGCTTAACATCTTGGCAGGTAAGTCTCCGATTGCGCTTGGGGCAGTTGAGGTTTCAATATCTAATCGCAAAACATGACAATTTATCAAGTGTCACTGCGATATGACAAACTTTGATGCAGGTTCCGTGTTTCACATGAGCTTTTGGGTCTTCCCTCTGAGGGGTAGCGGGAACCGCTGATCACAAATAAAAGTGAAGAACCTTCCAGCGCTGGACGGATTGACAGATAGCTTGTGGTTGGCCAAATGTTCGCTATGAACGTGAAAAGCGCCATCATTTCTTGGGTAAAAGTTGCTGCGTGTCTCGCGCTTGCGATCTCCTTGGTGCTGTTCCCGCCATCAGCGGCACATGCTGCGTCAGGCGTGCACGGTGGACATCATTCTAAACCCGTGATCGCAGATTCCGACATATCGATGCATGGACAAGACCATCAAACGTCAGGCACTGAACATGACGCCGAGTTGGCAAATACTGACGATGAAATTTCTGCGGGAAACTGCTGCAGCGGTATTTGTATTTCTGTGGTTCTGAACGATAGCGTGCTCTCTGCCGGCGAGCAGGTCCCGACTGACAGACTTCTGATGCCGGATGCCCAGGCGCGCTCCATTGATGCATCGGGTTTCCTTCGGCCTCCCCAATTCCTGATCTGATCCAAGGCTCGTAACTGAGCCTTCGTCTCATACACGCCCATTTGCGTGATCCCGACGTCTATCAATCAGGTATCTATCATGAAAACTTTATTCGCAACGGGGGCTTCGGCTCTTGCCTTAGGCGCGTGCAGCCAAGATTTGCCGCCCTTAAAATACACACCCACGCCCCTGCCGGTCGTGACCGCCCAGCAGTCGGTTACCAACACGGCAATCTCCTCACCCATTGGGTATCAGAACCCGCTGGCGGGCTACACCTACCGGGGCCCAACAGGGCCGCGCGACTGGCGTACCGTCAACGAAGAACAGTCGGAGGGCAACTGATGCGCATGTCCAGACTCTCGTCCATTGTGGCATTTCCTTTGGTCCTTGGCGCATGTGCAACCGCAATACCCGGTGCCTACACAGAGCAGAAAGCAGGGTTTGCGAACGTTGCCAGCCAGATTACGCCAGCAATCGGCAAACGGACCGTTTTTGCGCAAACCCAGGCGGAAAACGAGGCCCTGAAAAGCCAGGTACACGCAATGGTCCACCGCAAGACGATATCTGCGGAAACGGCAGTTCAAATTGCGTTGCTGAACAACAAGGGCTTGCAAGCATCCTATGCAAACGTCGGCCTTTCGGCCGCTGAGGCGTGGCAGGAGTCGATCCCGGAAAACCCCGTCGTCTCGGTCGGCATCCTTGGCATTGGGGCAGCGGAGCTGGGATTGTACCGCGCCATCGAAAGCATCATCGCGGTCAATATCCTGGACGCCCAGACCCGTAAGCAGCGCAGGGCACTGGCTGACGTGAACTTCCGCGCAGCGCAGCTTGAGGCGGTCAACGATACGATGACGCTCGCCAATCAAACACGACAGGCGTGGATCAACGCCGTCGCTGCGTTCGAGGCTGCCAGCTATCTCAAACGTGCAAAGGCGACGTCTGACGCCGGTTCAGAGCTTGCCCGCAAGCTGGGAGAAACCGGTGCGCTGAACAAGGCCGGACAGGCACGCGAACAGGCCTTTAACGCCGAACTCGCAGGCCAGCTGGCACAGGCACGACTGAATGCGGACCGCGCGAAAGAAGATCTCACAAAATTGATGGGCCTCTGGGGTACGCAGGTCGACTATTACGTTCCCGATGCGCTGCCATCGCTGCCAAAGTCGGTTGGTCAGGTTCGAAACATCGAAGCGAAGGCGCTGCGAAACCGTGTCGACCTTCGTGTGGCAAAGCTGGGCCTCGAAGCGCAGGCTGCGGCGTTTGGTCTGACGGATCAGACGCGGCTGGTCACGGATCTTGAGATCATTGCAGGCGCTGAGCTGGAGCGTGAAGCCGAAGACGGTGACATCGAAACTGAAGTGACTCCGCAGGTCGAGTTGGAGTTTGCGATCCCGATCTATGACACGGGCAAGGCGCGGATGCGAAAGGCGGAACTGATGTATCAGCAGGCTGCAAACGTTCTTGCGGAGCGCGCGGTCAATGTGCGCTCGGAGGCGCGCGTTGCCGAGAGATCCTATCACTCCTCCTACAAGATCGCGCGCCATTACCGCGATGTTCTGGTGCCGCTGCGCAAGACCGTCGAGGACGAAGGCCTCCTATCTTACAATGGGATGATTACCAACACATTCGAGCTGCTGACGGACGTGCGCGAAATGCTTGGCGCGTCGTTGGAAGCGGCAAATGCGAAACGCGAATTCTTCATGGCTCAGGCCGACCTGACCGCTGCCATCTACGGCGGTGGCGCAGGCAGCGGTGGTGCCGGTGGAGAAGGTGCAACACTTGCCGCTGGTGGCGGCGCAGGACACTGAAAGGAAATATGATATGTTGAATAGACGTCAATTACTCGGAGCAGGTGCTGCTGGTGCAACGCTTGTCTCTTCTCAAGCATGGGGCAAAACCCTGAACATGGGTTTGCCTGAGGCCGCACAGATGGACACGGCGGCCACGCAGGTGACGCCGCGCCCCTCGTCGGGTGTGGATTACAATCCTGTGGTTACGCTCAACGGCTGGACGTTGCCGCACCGCATGAACAACGGCGTGAAGGAATTTCACCTCGTTGCAGAACCGGTAGAGCGCGAACTGGCTGACGGCATGATCGCCCATCTTTGGGGGTACAACGGCCAGTCCACCGGACCGACCATCGAGGCGGTCGAGGGTGACAGGGTGCGCATCTACGTTACCAACAAACTGCCCGAGAATACGAGCGTTCATTGGCACGGCCTCATCTTGCCCTCGGGCATGGACGGTGTCGTAGGTCTCAGCCATCCAGGGATCAAACCGGGCAAAACCTTTGTCTATGAATTCGATCTGATTAAATCGGGTACGTTCATGTACCACCCGCACGCGGACGAGATGGTGCAGATGGCGATGGGAATGATGGGTATGTTCGTGGTTCACCCCAAAGATCCGACATTCATGCCGGTAGACCGCGATTTCCTGATCATGCTGAACGCGTTTGACATTGATCCTGGCACTTACGTCCCAAAGATCATGACAATGGCGGACTTCAACCTGTGGACGTGGAACAGCCGGATTTTCCCTGACATCGATCCGCTGGTGGTCAACCGCGGCGACAAGGTGCGCGTGCGCGTGGGCAACCTCACCATGACAAACCATCCCATCCACATGCACGGCTATGACTTCAAAGTGACCTGTACGGATGGCGGTTGGGTGCCGGAATCTGCGCAATGGCCTGAAGTCAGCATCGATATCCCCGTGGGTGCGATGCGGGCGTATGAGTTCACCGCCGATCACTTGGGCGACTGGGCCATCCACTGTCACAAATCGCATCACACCATGAATGCCATGGGCCACGATGTACCAACGTTCATCGGCGTCAACAAAGAGCAGTTGACCAAGAAAATCCGCTCGTTCCAGCCGGACTATATGCCGATGGGCACCGCCGGGATGGGCGACATGGGCAAGATGACGATGGAATTGCCGGACAACACCATCCCCATGATGAACGGATGGGGGCCCCACGGACCCATCGAAATGGGCGGCATGTTCTCTGTCGTGAAAGTCCGCGAAGGCATTGAGGCAGACGATTACGAAGATCCGGGCTGGTACGACAATCCTCCCGGTGAGCAGGCGTATGAGTGGACTGGCGAGTTGCCGGAGTTTGCCTCCAATGACAGTCCGAAAACCATTCTCACACCCAGACCAACGCAAAAGGGCTGAAACAGCCGTTCAATCGACCTTACAATCAAACCTACAGGATAAACTGATGAAAAACCTACTTTTGACGACAGCACTCGCTTTCACCCTTGTCGCACCTGCATACGCTGCGGGCGGCCACGATGGTGAACATGATAAGGTAAAGACTGAAGAGGCCGAAGGCCACGGTAACCATGGTGCGGGACACGGTGATGCTCACGCTGAAATGATGATGATCGGGATGCCAGGTGACGCCGCAAAGGTGGACCGGACAATCAACGTGACCATGGTTGAAACGGACGATGGCAAAATGCTCCTTGAGGGTGACGAGATGACCTTCAAAACAGGTGAAACGATCCGGTTTGTCATCGAGAACAAAGGCGAACTGGAGCATGAGTTCGTGTTGGACACGATGGAGCGCAACGCCGAGCACAAAATCGAGATGGCCAAGATGATGATGGAGCATGATGATCCAAACCGCATCACTCTTGATGCGGGAGCCTCTGGTGAGGTGATCTGGACCTTTGCAAATGACGGTGCATTCGAGGCTGCGTGCCTCATTCCGGGTCACTACGAGTCCGGTATGTATCGCGCGGTTGCTGTTGGCGAACACGCAATGAAGGCAAGCATGAAGATGGCGGCAGCAGATGTGCAGGTTGCACAGGCTGAGGTGGAGTACACCAAAGGCAAAGTGACAAAGGTGGACGCAAAAGGTGGCAAGGTCACGATTGACCACGGTCCTCTGCTGAACCTCGATATGCCTGGGATGAAGATGGTGTTTCGCGCCGATGAGGCGATCATTTCCAAGTTGTCTGAAGGGCAGGAAATCGAATTCGTCGCCGAGCCGGTCAAAGGCAAGCTGACCGTTACACAACTTAAGTAATAGGGTCAGGAGGCGATGTTTTTCATCGCCTCCTACCATCCGATCAAACGACCCCATGTTTGTGTCAACGCGCCCCCCCCCAAAAAAACACTGGTCAAATGGAGCATGAAATGAAGATTTTCTTTAGGACGCTACTCATCCTGAGCAGCTTGAATATTGCCGCGGTGAGCGCGCAGGCAAGCACTGGAGTAGGCGAGGAGCCTCATGCCCGCGCATACGACCACCCCGGGCATGTTCCCATCGGGCAGCCGGCATCGGGAAAAGAGATCACCCACACAATCGAGATCAATATCGAGGAAACGCAAAGCGGGTACA
Source organism: Sulfitobacter sp. (assembly GCF_041552635.1). Taxonomy (GTDB): domain Bacteria; phylum Pseudomonadota; class Alphaproteobacteria; order Rhodobacterales; family Rhodobacteraceae; genus Sulfitobacter. The sequence goes on along the minus strand of NZ_JBFEKM010000061.1, from coordinate 11,841 downwards.
TGCTTTTCGACCCTGACGCGATTCACATCAAAGAGGGATCGGCCGTTCGGTTTGTGATCAACAATTTTGGTGATCTGGACCATGAGTTTTTCCTGGGATCTTTTGAAGAGATTAAAAAGCATCAGCAATGGATGCTTGAGCACCCTGAGATGAAGCATGAAGACCCAAACGCGGTATCGATCCCAAGCGGATCGAGCAAAACGCTGGACTGGAATTTTTCGAGCAAAACCAACCTCGAGTTCGTCTGCTTGGTCCCGGGGCACCGCGAGGCGGGGATGTTTGGCGTCATTATGGTGCATGACCACCTCGCGCCAAAGCAATGAGGCATTCAGAGGTGATAGGGTTCTGGGATAAATATTACGTCATTGTTCATGATCTGGTGCTGTTTTTCGGCTATCCATACGACGATACAGTGCCGGACTGGATTCACCCGATCATCCATCTGATTTTCGTTCTGGCACCTGCACTGCTATTGGCTGTCTTGCTTTCTTTCGTGATACGTAGGTTCATTGAACGGTCGCGGCGGCAACCACCTCAAGAACCACAAGCTTCCACCGTAAGGGGTCTTGATCCCAGCCTTTTCAAAACTGTTCTGAAATACTCTCGCAAGCAGCAAGTATTGATGATCATCCTCAGCCTTATCGCAATGCCGATCCTGTATCTCACGCTGGAGCTTCCGAAACAGATCGTAAACAGCGCATTGGAGGCAGACCGATTCCCGATCACATTCTTGGGGTATGAATTCGAACAGGTGACCCTGTTGATGACGTTGTCGGGTCTTTACCTGCTGGCGATAAGTGCGAGCGGTCTGAACAAGTATGTTTTGAATGTCTTCAAAGGATATGTTGCAGAGCGGTTTTTGCGCAGGTTTCGTTTACTGGTGTATCGGCAATGGCGCCGCGACCCGAATGCGGGCGACCAGAGCGAAATTGTCCCTATTCTCGCTCAAGAGGTAGAGCCCATCGGCGGATTTGCGGCAGATGTGCTGACGCTACCGGTTCTTCAAGGAGGCACACTGGCTACGATATTACTGTTCATGTTTATGCAGGATCCCGTGCTGGGTGCTGCCGCATTGACCGTTTTGCCTATCCAGTTGATCCTGTTACCAAAGCTGCAACGCCGTGTGAACGGATATTCCCGAACGAGGATAAAGGAGGTTCGGTATCTGGGCAGACACCTCAGCGATCAACTTCGAGACGCGAGTAGTTCGTCACGATTTGCGCCAACACTCACCAGCTTTCGAGAGCTGGAAGAGGTTCGGAGACGTATCTATATTTTGAAGTTTTTCATCAAGGCGCTGAACAATTTTCTGACCGCGCTCACGCCCTTCCTGTTCTATTCGCTGGGGGGCTATTTTGTAATCGAGGGGCGTATCAGCCTCGGGGCGCTTGTTGCCGTGCTGGCAGCACACAAGGATTTTTCCGCACCACTGAAAGAGCTTTTCCGATACTATCAAACACTGGAAGACACGCGGATCAGATATCATGAGATCACGCGGTTTTTCTCAGTATCTGGCCGAGAAAAAGAAGCGGAACCAATGGCTGATCCACTGCCGCATCGGTCCAGAGCAACGTTTTCAGAAAAAGTGTTTCAACTTGGGGGCGCGTCTCCTTCCGTTTGATGCTTCGCTAAACAAGGCCGGTGGCGAAGCATTCAGTCTTCATCGCTATGATCAAGGCATCAACGGCAGCGTTACTCACAATATTTACCTCCCGTACCGCCATCTCAAAATTGATCGCCGCACTTGATTCTACAGTGAGTTACGCCCCGATTTTTTGGACAAGGAACCGGGGCGATTTAAGAGATTATGTGCGTTTTTGTTCAGTGTTGGGGGTTACAGGTCGATACCAATACTGTTGCCCACCTGAGTTTTGTTTCGGATGTTAAAGTGGAAAAGGGTGGTTCATCCCAGATATTTGTCCGCGCCACCGACGCCAAACGTGTCAAGCTGAGCAAAATCACTGGGTCCATCGGTCTGATTTGTGAGAACGTTCTGGATGTAGGGCCCACGGTACATGACGTATGGATGTCCATCCTCTTCTACCTCTTGCCCCTGATGTTCCCGTACCAGCAAAATGTAGTCAGTCAAGAACTGTGCCGCGTCGAAGAGATTGTTCACTTCGGCTTTGGACAGACTTTTTATCTGGCTTAGATTCACAGACTGCTTGAGGTGGTTTACGAATTCGAGCTCGTCGAAGTCAGCTGGCAGGGTCTTTGCGAAGTCGATCAGATTCATTTTTTGTATATCTTTTAGGTTGTTACGGTATGGCGAGTTTTACGTCTCTTCGTTTCAAGTGCAAGGTCAACAGGTGTTGGAGAAAGGGTAACGTGCGGTTTTCAAGTTGATTATCCTGACGTTGGCCTTCTTTTCATTCGGGTGTTGCGCGTTCGTTTGATTACTTGGCCCCTTTTGAGCTTTGTCTTTGACTGAAGCGGCCCGCCAGATCTGGCAGGCTTGCAAGGGCTTCGTCAGACAGTTCGTAATCGGTGTTTGAGGATTGAAATTTTGGCGGCTGGGGAGGCCCGATGAATGCATCAGCTTCTTCGCGTAATTCTTCGAATGTCGGACGTCTCATGGGATTTCCATTCTATTTCGGATGGCAGGTTGTATCGCCAATATATAAATCGCATCGCCGTAAAAACTTGAACGAATTTATTAGGGTACGGAAGATTTTAGTCAGCATTTTGTCATGGTCTTCTCCAAGACAGATCCCAGGCCCGATCAAAGTCCCTTTCCATTACTGCCTCAAGATCTCGAATTCTTTGAAGGTTCACCTGCTGAGCGTCAGACCGAAAACCCCAAATCCCGAGAGTGTCGGATACCCGCGTAACCAATAGGTTATGTTCAATGCCGTATATCGCGATTCAAAAGCAAATTTTCATGGGCATGAAAACATTCAGTGAATCGCGTCCTCGAAAGGTGATGGTATCATATCTTATTGCACTTCGTCCCGCGAGAATTGAGCCCATGCATGTTCACGCAGGGATTGAGTTTTCGCAGTCAGCGCAGACCGACGGCGTGCATTTCTGACAATCTTACCAAACATTTCGCGTATCTCCTGCTGAAGATCGGCGGTTCTCAACGGGATCCGTAGGTTTTCCAAGTCACGGATGGAGATGGCCTTGCTTCGGTTACCTGCAGCTATTGCTTGCCAGTAAGTTCGGATCGCCCGCGCGGATAGATACATGAACATTACTTCTGGATGGATTTTCACCTCGCTTGATATCGGTCGCAAAATCATGAGCGACTGTGATGCCGACCAAGGCTCCCATTCCGGCTTGTCGAACATATCAGGCAGGAATATCCCTACCTTGCCGACTTGTCCTTTGATCGTGAACAGAAGATCACCAGACCTCAGCTTTTGCTGTTCTAAGTTCTCCCATTTTGCATGACTTACTGTCAGGCCTCGTGATGCCGCAAGAACCATTCCATCTTCGCTGATATCCTGAGGGCTGACTTCCCTAAAATTCACCGTTTCCGGAGGGTCATCGGTTACTACGGAAGGTCTGTGGATTCTGAACAGACTGTCGAGCCGTGCTGTTTCCACGTCTGGCCGATGCTGACCAATTCTTCTCGGACCCGGAGCATATAAAAGGTAGCGCCGAGGGATCAACACATATTCATTTGTGGCGATTTCAGCCCGTTCAACATCCCGCCATCTGTGTAAGGAAATCTTGGACTCTTTGGATAGCGGTATAGTCGACCAATTCGGGGCCGAACCTGATTTTGAGCGATTGTTATTATAGACTCCTATATCGGCGAACCGAACGGGCGTCGGAAATTGATCTGTTCCTCGAACAACCACTACATTTTTCGCGTCAGGTGCATTCTCATATAAGACACCCTTTGGCGCATGTAGAACTGCGCTGAGACGGTCCCTGCGGCAAATTAAACTACGGGCTGCGGATGGGTCTTTCGAGCGTTTTTCCAAGGTACCATCTGACAAGCAGATTATGGTTCGACAGCTGACGTTTTCTACAGCATCGCGGAGCGCAAGCACTTCGAGATCTAATCGGCCGCGGGAAAAGAAGACCGACGACGGCCCCATATTTGCTTCGCCCACCCGAGGATCGTCTGTTTTCAGTTGAATTGGAGAGGGTGGCATCATTACTTCAGCCGCGGCAGGTTCATGCCAATGCCGTTCCCACGGCAACCCCCGTTCAACTACAATACCGAGCCTGAGCAGATCAGATAAGGATTGCATGAGAGGCCGGTCTGCGGCAAATCCTGCGAACCGAACTTCTGAATTCTTGTTGAAGGACTGCACTTTTCTTGCATATCGCAGGCAAACGCGCACGGATCCCGCATAAGAGAAGCGTACGGACAGAGGCCATTTCACAACATAACGATCTTCAAAGACTGGCGGTTCTAGAAGGTCACCTTCGGACTCGTCCCAGTCGGGCATTTCATAAGTTTCGTTTATTAAGGGAGACCCTATGAGGTGGCTGAGTTGCGTGGCAGCATTACCTGTCAGCCAGCAACCAGCACCTTCAGCATCATACATCTCACCGAGAAGTTGCTCGATGATGATGAATGCTGTGTCCCTGGATAAACCAGCAATATGTGTTGCCACATCCAAGGATGTACCACTTCGATCTGAATACGCTTCGCTTTGAGGTTCAAGTGCGCCGTTCGCAAGATCGTCAACAGCACTTGGCTGCGCGCCAAATATCCGCGCTGACAAGCCAAAAATGTGTGCCAGACCAATGCTGTTGAGGAGGTCTGCTTCACGAATAATCCCGATTACGTTCACAGATATACACTCCAGAATTGCAGACAGGACACCATAGAGCTGACCCGATCCTTCAACCCGAGAGGGAAAGAGGTCACCTGCGATATGACAAAATTCGCAAAACTATCCAAGAGTTACATCGTAAACGCCCAAATAAATATCACGGCAGATATCTATTTATCAGCGGCTGATAGGAGTTTGATGCGAAAATTGAACTCTTGGTGGATTTATGCTGCATTTCGTTGTCCTGAGCGAGATGACAGGTCATTTATATCCCCAGACCAAGACGGTGTTGAACAACATGCCGACACATGCGGTCTGAGAGAGAAGGCGCAGTGAGCGAAAAGCTGACGACCAATGAGAGGTGATGTGATGCAGAATAAATGGCGGAGAACTCAGAAACACGGTTCGTCTTTAGCGCAAAGACTGCTGGTACTACCTCAGGATTCATTGCTCAAAGTGCTTTGGAAATTTGGTGAATTATGCAGAATCACTATCGCGAGTTTGCGAGTTTTCTTTGCAAAACGCGCTCCCAATTGGATCAGAAACAGTTTCACTAATGTTCAGAAAGATTTTTCTTTGCCCAAATTTATTCTGACTGATCTTCATTGTCGAACGCCATACTTTGCCAGTCTTTGGGGAGAGGGACCTATATGTTGTGCTCTTGGATTGCGAAAAACCCGAAGGGGAAATTTCTCAATAAGCGTTTGAAAACAAACACTTGTAGTGATTTCGAAGCTGTGGAATCAAAACGGTACCGATCAAAGATCGGTGTCCTGAAACATACAGCAAAAAGGATCAAACGAAAAAAAGGCGCCCCCGAAGGGACGCTCTAAGGTTACGACCGACTGCGGCCGCGATTTCAATGCTGACAATAGACCCAAATATGGGCGTCCGCAACTCCGCATTCGGTCATAGCGAAATATTCAACTCGGACCATGTTCCGAGAACGGAGAAGTTATGACTATCAATATGTTACCCACAACCACTGACGCTATGTCGTTGGGGATTGTTCTACCCGGACCGTCGCAAGCTGAGCGTGACGTACCTGCAGCATCAGCAGGTCACTGTACGACCATTTCGGTCGTCGGCGACGGTGCGGGGTACCGCATGCAGGGTGAAAGTGCATTAGAGCAAAACTCGCAGTACTTGCTGAATTCCATGCCAGATGTGGTCAATCTGCAAGAGCAAGTCCGTTTCCATTACGGTTGGGACCCGAAAAATCTGACGGAGCGAGTTTTCGACTTGGTAGCAACACTGGGTTGCGGTTCTGTTATCGCTTGTACCGTTAAACCAGAAGTTCGACTGGTTTCGGGCAAGTTTATTGCCGACATGCAGGAAGTTGCCTGGTGGGTAGAAGAACTCGGCTTTGCTGATGACGTTCGACTGATCACAGATGCCGATATGGACCCCACGGACCTATCTAATGCCAAGATTTTTGCAGCAGTTCGGTCGGTCGATCCTGAGGCTGATGAAGCCGCTATGAATGTGGTCGCAGGACTACCTGACAGTGCTGGTAGAAGCCTACGTGATTTAACGATCGAGACCGAGCTACAGGCTCGAGGATATCATGCCCTTATTCGGCTTCTGCGGAAGCGCTACCTCCGTACGCTGCAGCATGAAGTGATCGGCCCTATGACGATCGTTGCGCTTGCTGGCTCTGGCGGGGGCTTCATCCCAGCTCAACGTCTCGGTGTCCGGAAGGTCAGCTCCGTCGTTTCACGTGATGAGATGCAAGCCGCAGCCTGATCTTCTCAACAATCAAAATGAACATCCCGCGCGTAAATCTCGTGCGCGGGATCAGTATCCCCTTGTCCAAATTTGGGTGCAATGCACCCAGCCAACAGAAGGAATTATCTAATGGCAAAAGACTTTCAAAATGAATACTTGAACTTCGGTCTCGACATTAATCATGTCTACAAACTGCATGGTGAGGATTGGCAATTCGCCTATCAGACCAACGGCACAGTAACGTTTTCTGTCATCGATGATCCGTACAGAAAAGCAACATACGACATCGGTACGCTGAATCGCATGAATGCGGCCGGGGACATCGAGTTGACACCGTTTGGCCAACTGCCTGAGCACCTGCGTCCTCTTTCTGTCAATTTAAATGAAGATGTTTTCATTGCCGGTCTCCCCGAGGCGCAGGGTAAGGAATGTGAAAGCCGTCATGCTCTTGTTCGAAGTTTCCTTGAATTAAAAGCGTCCAAAACTGTCAAAGGAACAGATGAGGCCATCACAGCTTCAATGGGTGAAATTCGTCAGAATGCGGAAGAGTATCTTGCGGAAACATTACCCGATCCCCTGTTCTCAGAAAATATGCGGCTTTGGAAAGAAGGTAAGGGCCGTAAGCCAAAATCCAAAAGTACGGTCAGTATCCCAGGGCAGGTCTCCTCCAGAACCCTACGCGGTTGGGTCAGCCTGTATAAGAAAGGAGGAAAAAAAGCCCTCATTTCCAACAGTAACAACCAGGGAAACATCAACAGTTTCTATAGCGTAGAAGAGAATACGTTGTTGGCTCAGGTTGTCCAAAAGGAATACCTCACTCTGCAGAGGAAATGGCAGACGACGGTCACCGCAGATGTAAAATACGCATTTAAAGAAGCGAATGTGCTTCGCAAAGCGGATGGTCGGGTACTGCTCCGAACGCCAGGCCGCAAAGCCGTCAGCGAGTACATCTCCCGACTTGGCAAGTTTCGTGTTTTGGTGGCGCGTTTTGGCCAGGAAGAAGCCCTCAAGAAGATGCGGGCCGTAAAGGGAGGTCTTGAAGTCCTGCGCCCGTTTCAGCGAGTTGAAATGGATGAGAAGAAAATCGATTTACTTACGATCATGGCCAATAGTGGAATGCTTGCGCTTTTTTCAGATGAGGAACTTGAAGCGATGGATTTGCTCGATAAGCAGAAACGATGGTGGTTGGTTGCGGCAATTGACTGCCGGACCCGTTGCATCGTCGGAATGACTCTTACTGCGGACCCCAAAACCAGCAGTGCAATCAAATGCCTCCGGATGGTGGTCAGCGACAAGGGGCAGTTTGCAGATGCTGTCGGGGCACTTACGCCGTGGGCTATGTTTAGTAAGCCGGAAAACCTCGCCGTTGATAATGGGAGCGCCTTCAAGTCCATTCTGTTTTCTTCGACGTGTGCAGATCTCGGAATTGCAAAAACGCAAACAATTGCCGGTCAGCCCTCAATGCGTGGTCATATCGAGCGCTCTTTCAGAACACTGGATCAGTCTTTGCTGCCGCGCCTGTCTGGCCGGACTTTCAGTAACGTCCTTGATCGCGCAAATCACCCAGCGGAAAAACGTGCCTGTCTAACCATCGATGACCTCGCCTTTGCTTTGGTTCGGTGGGTTGTAGATATCTATCACAACACGCCGCACGAGGGCTTGTGGGGCCGTACACCGCTTGAACAGTGGGAGAAAGATCTCGCCGATGGCAACTATCCACTCAATGCGGCCCCAAGCGCGCGTCACAAACGCCTGGCGTTTGGCCTCCCGCTTGAACGTATGGTCCAACCAGATGGTATTCGGGTTCTTAATGTTCAGTACCATTCTGGTCAGTTGGCGGAGTGGTATCTCAAGCACGGTAGCCGGAAAGTTCAGGTGCGTTGGAACGATGAAAACATCGGTGCCATCGAGGTAATGTTGGACGGTCAGTGGTTTGAAGTTCCATCAATTTCGGATGCTTTCAAGAATGTCGATGCCACAACTTGGAACGCTGCCCGCCGTGCGCTGCGGACGAAAGATGAAAAGCGAAAAGAGTGGGAAGAAGAGGTGATTTACCGTGCGATCACTGACATCAAAGATCTGAACGCCGAACGGCAGAGTGCCTACAAAGTGATGGATCATGAGTGGACAGAGGCACGCTTCAAAGCCGTCGAGAAAGAAGCGACCGTAAACTTCGATGTGGTCCCCACGCGCGATAAAACCACCAATCCAGGAAATGGTTTCGGCCGCTCAATCATTCCTGTGATGCCAGAAAAACCATCTGCAACTCGCGATGCAGTTGAGGCCGCACAGAAAAACGTAGCCGACGATGACGATTGGGATGTTCGGGGCTGATCTCGAATCTAACCAACACATTTTCTCAGGAGAACCACCATGACGAAATCCATCATCGAGATCGCAGGCAAAATTCAGTCCATCCGTGATATGCACTTTGTAACGGAGCGTGACCGCAATCTGACAGCTCAGCTTTCTCGGTTGTTTAAGGTAACGAACGGCAAGCTGACCCATGAGCCCGTGCGGTTTACAGCGGGCACCGAGACACATGGCATCACATTTATTGAGGGATCCGGTGGCGGCAAAAGTACTGCCATTGCCGAAGTTCTATCAAATTTCGAGCCATTGGTGTGCAATCCCGAAACCGACAAGCCACGCTATCTTGATGTGAAGGTAGAAAGTCCAGCCACGCTCCGAAGCCTTGGTGTGAGCATGCTCCTAAAATTGGGCGGCGACAAAGTCTCTGATCGGGCGAAAGTCTATGATATTTGGGGCTTGGTTCGGCACCGCTTGCAGGTTACCGGAACAACCCTCGTATGGCTCGATGAAGCCCACGATATGTTCCGTGGCACATTGTCTTCAGAAACGGACAACATGTTTAAAATGCTGAAGTCTCTCATGCAAGGAGAGCATCCGGTCGTGCTTCTGTTGAGCGGTACTGAACGATTGTCGCGCATCACTCAGATTGATCCTCAGGTGAACCGTCGCTTCAACAAAATCCGTCCACGGCCACTGGCTTTCGGGACCGATAATAAGCGATTGGTAGGGCTCGTCACCAAGTGCGCAGAACGGGCTGATTTGGAGGTCTCCCTGCAAGATGACCAAATCAACCGTCTTATTTATGCGAGCCGCTACCGGTTCGGACGCTGTATTGAAACCACGATTCATGCGATTGAATGCGCGCTGATGGATGATGTAGAAACGCTGACCATCGAGCACTTTGAATTGGCTTGGGGGCAGCAAGAAGGCTGCGAAATCAAAGAAAATGTGTTTGCCGCTGAAAACTGGATGGGAATTGAGCTTGAGGACGAGGACGGCGATATTTTCCTGAAAGAGCGAGACAAAGCGATCAATAAGAACAAGTCACGCAAAAAGAAGGTAGCATAACTATGGCACTCCTTCCATTGCTTCCCGTAATTGCCGGCGAAAGCCTGACTTCATACATGGCCCGTATCGCAAAATTTCACTGCGATAGTGACGTCTATTCATTCCTCAGCATGTTTGAGCTGTCACGTCAGGATGTGATGTTCCCATCGGAAGAGGTCATTGAGCGCATCTCTTTACTTACCGGGCAGGGTGAAGCGGTGCTCAAACGAATGACGTTCCTGCGTCAGGGTGGCCGGGTGCGCACGATCTGTGGCGAAACCGTCCATTCTGAGTTTGCCAATCTGGAACAAACAAGCTTCTGTCCAGCATGTTTGCTGGAGGATGGTCATGTAGACAGTGCGTCTGCCGGTATGAGAGTTGGCCGCATCGGTTGGTTGATCGAACCATCTCGGACATGTCCGAACCATGGTATCCTCTTACGACGATTTAAGAACCTGACTTACTCAAAGAAATTTCAGCTCATGTCTGACGTTGCACCAAACGACAATGAGTTGAGAGATATGGTCGCAAATTCCGATAAGCAAAAAACCTCTGAGCTTCAGTCATACATTCAGCAACGTTTAGAAGGTGTGTCGGGCTCACCGTGGCTTGATACCCAGCAGATTGATCAGGCGTCTCGTGCCTGTGAAATGCTGGGTGTAATTCTAACTGCCGGCGCGCACTGTAATCTCAAGAAAATCAGCCAGGCGGAGTGGAATGAAGCTGGCGATGTAGGGTTTGGTTTTGCTTCACGGGGTGAGGAGGGGATCCGGGAAGGTCTTCGGTTGGCGTTTGATCGTTTCATTGAGCGCGACCACCATGGAGGTCCACAGAAAGTATTTGGTCGTCTCTACCAATGGCTCCAGTTCAACACAAACGGGAAAGAGTTTGGTCCGATCCGTGGAGTTGTTCGTGAATTTATTGTGGAAAATTTCGTTCTGGAAATCGGAATGAATTTACTTGGGTCACCGGTAGAACAGCAAGCGATCCACTCTGTTTATAGCCTTTCCCAAAAAACAGGGATGCATCCGAAGACGATCAATCGAGCGGCTGTGTATTCAGGTCTGGTGCAGGGCGACCCGGATCGTTCACTTGCCCATTTGACCTTCGATGCCAAAGCTGGAGAAGAACTGGTTCTAAAGATGCAAAATGCGCTCCCAACCTTACGGATTCCTGATTACCTGAACTGCAACCGTGTTCAAGCTCAGCAACTCGTCCGGTCCGGCGTAATCCCGCGGATTGGAAAGGGATTGGCAGGGGCAACTGGGGTCCTCAAGCATGTGGCAAAAGAGGACCTTGATCAGTTCCTTGACCGTATTGTGGGGCAGGCAACAAAGGTCGAGTGCGCGACGGACGGACTTTTCGATATTGTTTCAACCGCTGAGATTGCTCGGTGGCCCGTGCTCGACATCGTGAATGGTATTCTTGCAGGGGCGTTTTCCAAGCTGGAAATCGTTGACGTTGACCTGAAGTTTAAGGGTATTCTTATGGACCCGAATGAAGTCTGCGAGGTTCTTTCTGAAAAGTTGCCGACCGGCCAAGTAAGCGCCAATGAGGCGGCCCGTATTCTCGGTATGAATACATACAATTTGCGTAGCTTGGCCAAACTTTTAGATCCGGATGGCAAGCCTTACCTTACAGAGCATTTCATTAAAAAGAACTCAAAAGGCGTACAGATTTCAGTCTTCATGGTAGATGAGCTTCTGGCCTTTCTGCGCGCGCATGTTTCACTCAAAGACTATGCCGAGATGCATACTTTTTCACCCAAGGTGATGAAGATGAAGTTGGATGGACGAGGGCTGAAACCGATTATTGCCGATCACAGTCTGGGACGCTTTTTCTACAGGAAAGCCGATATCGCTGTCTGATCTAAATTCCAAAGACCAATATTGCTTAAAAAGCCGCCCTCAGGGGCGGCTTTTCTTTTGGCTTCACGTTTTTCAATGGCAGAAATAGGGTGGGCTGTGGTGGCAGAAGTACTGACTCGAGCATTTTGAAAAACCCTTATAATAAAGGC
>NZ_JBFEKM010000060.1:0-21308 GCF_041552635.1 Sulfitobacter sp. | reverse complement strand
CCTCTCCGGCACGGATTCCTTGGCCAGAATCTACGAGGATCAGCACCTGACCTATACTCAGGAAAATCCGATGAAAGCCGATGCTGACGGCTATTTCGCACAATGCTTCCTGCCAGGAGGAGATTATCGCATCTGTCTCGAAAACCGGTTTGGCACGACATTCCTCAGCGATGCCGAGATCACTGTTGCCGCCGAAACGTTTACAACCACCGTATCCGAGACTGCCGGATTTCAACAGGAGTTGGACGGTAAGGCCGATGCAGATCATGGGCATTTGGCCGCAGATGTCGCAGGGCTTCAAGATATGGTCGATATGGCCGTGTCCACGGCGGCAGGGCCGCTGGTGTATCGCGGCGGATGGGACGCTTCTTCGGGGGCGTTTCCCAGCAACGCATCGTCAGGAGATACGTTTAGCGTAACGGTCGCAGGTGTTGTCGAAGGCATCTCTTATGCGCCAGGAGACCAGATAATTGCCAACACATCCAATGCCGCGACCGTAGGAGAATGGGATCATATTCGTCCGGCTGTCTCCTTGGGAGAGTTCGATACAGTTGAGGATTTGCTTGCGACTAGCCAGGGGATGGCAATTGGCAAGACCGTCCTAGTGGCGGGTGGCCAGTTTAAATACCAAGTCGCCGACCCGGCCGCTACTGACTACCACTTGACCACGTTGGGCGGGGTCAGACTCTATGCCCACCCGGATCATAAAGGCGCAGTTTCTGCAAAACAAATTGGCATTGCAGACAGCAGCGATGGGACGGCTGAGTTCGCACGGCTCTGCGCGTCGCGTCTTGACGGCATCACACGGTTTGTTTGCGATGTGGATTTCAATCTAGCATCTCCATCGCATACCGGCTTCACTGCGGCGGCCGTTATCACGCTAGAAGCTGACAACGTGGACCAAATAGGGCACGGCAAAGAAGCAACTCGCACAATTAGCATGCTAAATTTGATCCAGCAGCGGGCGACTGCAAATTCCCTTAATAGATATACATGCATGTTTGACGCTAAGATGTTTCGTGCACGCGGGCTTCGTTTTGCATACGATATAGACGTTACCGAAGCTGAAATTATAGGAAACGGTAATGGAAACGCAGTTTTTTATGACAAATCTGGAACGGGCAGCGGTTTCTTCGCTGAGAAATGTAAGGCCGATTTTCTTTCGGGATACCTTCTGCGCATCACCGACCACCCGTATTGGCGCGTAAGCGATTGCTGGGCGGGCAAACAGTTTTATTTTGTGTACCTGAACGGTCGCTGTGATTACGGACTGTTCAGCGGAAACTCTGGCGATATGGGATATGTTGACAGTATTGGGACAAACAACTTCGGTGACTATATCAAGGCCGGTGCATCCCTAAATGGATTCGGGTCACATTATTGTACAGTGACAAGCAATCATTTTGTTAACAGCAAGCGTGATGCTGTTGACAGTACTGGTGGGCTGCACGGATGGAAGATTAGCAATAACATATTTGATGTGACAACAGCGGCTATAGACGCCAAGCAACAAGTCAACGACGCAAGCGTGGTGGGTAACCTTGAGGGAAACTTCAAAGGCCTGACGATCTCTAATAACATCATTCGTGGCGGTGAGTTTATTTTCACACTCAACGAAGACCTGACCAGTTACGGTTTGACAGCCCCGGAATGGCTACAAGTCAACGGTATTATATCAAATGGCAACGTATTTATACCGAGACCAGGTCGAGAAAACTGCGGCTATTACTTCAAAGGTGTGCACGATGTGGCCATGACGGGCGATAACTTTACATCCTATCGCTTGAGAAAAGAAGCCGATTTTGATCCTGCGGGAGAAGGCGTTTTCCCACAAGATGCAATTGAAGGAACATATTATGAGGCAACCTCAACTGCGACGATTGACGGACTTGCAATTTCCGTTGGTGATTTTGTAGTACCGAAGTCTGATAACGCATCAATGACCAGCAGCACAGAGTGGGTCATAAAAAATACAGCGTGGCTATCTTGTTCAATGTTCCGGACAGATAACGGCACATCAAATGGCTACACCAACCAAGGGTCGTGGGATGCTTCTACGGGCACTTTCCCAGTCTCAACCTCGGATGGTCAATACTGGATCGTAAGTGTTGCAGGGACTCTTGATGGCATGCGGTTCGAGGTTGGCAACTTCCTTGTCGCATTGGTAAACAGCGCGTCAACCACAGTTTACGATGGGAACTGGATTAAAAGGCGTGGAACGTATTCCCCGCCCCCCGCAAAGAACATCTCTTTTAAGAACATTGTCTGGGATGCAAGAGGAACCGCAGCGTGCACGTTAGATGAATGTGAGAACGTGTCATTGCATTTTGCAAGCTTGATCACAGACCACTCTGAAACTTTCGACATTCGGTCAACCGCATATGAAATAGACCTGAGCGGGCGGTTCGAGGTATACCCTGATGAGTTTAACCCTAGCTCAAATGTTGAACCGATTTCGATCCAGTCAAGCGCAGACATAAGAATTGACTTCGATGCGACCTATCACGGCAGCCAGGGGCGTCGGGATTTCATTCGCCACTTTAGTGGCAGGTCACCGCGTATCTGGCTTGATGGCACGTATCGAAATTTCCGGGCACCAATACGGGCGCAAGATACTTGGCAGGTACTCAACCTTGGCATGGGGAGAGGTTTTTTTACCAGTGATTGTGATCATGTTTTGGTAAAAGATGCTGACATTAATCCTGTGCGAAAAGGGCTGATGGAGAATATCAGGCTGACCAACAGCCTCTCATCAAATGACATCGGCCTAACGGGAAACCTTTACGGGCTTGATCCGGGTGATGGACTGAAATTGACCATTGCCATGGGCATTATCACCGCAACCCATACCGCACACGCGATCAATACTGAAGCAGATGGGTTGACTGATGACTTAGCTACTATCTACGGGGGTATGACAGGCGATCTACTGACAATCTATCCCGCAGATGGCGCTCGGACGGTAGCTGCAAAAAATGGCATAGGGAATTTGAGGCTTGGAGGCGATCGCAGCCTTAATGAGACAGGTGATACACTGGTGTTGCGCAAGCATGCAGATGGGGGCTGGCATGAAGTTGCATTTTCGTCTGTCACATAATGTATTTTCATATCTGAGGCATAGGGACTGAATATGATAAATTTTACAGCTAGTATTGTTCAATACAGGACGATCCAGTACCTACTCTGCCGTTTTCAGAATGCCGAGGTTGCCCGCAAGATTTAGGTTCGAACAACGGCTGTCAGGCAGCCCAGATCATATGCATGAGACAAACGAGAAAGTGAACACAATGACTGCTGAGGCAAAAAAATGGCCTAACCTTTATTTCATAGGGGGGATGCGATGCGGGTCTACAACTCTTTTCCTTTTGTTATCACAGCACCCTGAAATATTCATGGCTTCGATCAAAGAACCCATGTTTTGGTTGGCAGAAAATCTACGGCGTTTAGGAAAGGATTATAAGTCTGTTGTTACTGGTAAATATGTAACAACAGATGCCTACCTTGGCCTGTTTGAGACCCCAAAAATTTCACAGTGGCGTGGAGAGGCCTCTCACTACTTGTATCATCCAGACGTTGCCGGGGTTCTTCGTCAAGAGGTCCCCGACGCGCATATCATCGTATCCCTCCGAAATCCGACCGATCGGTTATTTTCGGAGTACTTAATTTGGGTGCGGAGTTGGGGTTTTGAAGGGACATTTACAGATTTCATTTCTGCCAATGGTCTAAAATGGTCCAAAAGCTCTGGGATTTCTGAAGTGCCAGCCGAGTCACGGCTGCGGAAAGGCCTACAAGCAGAAAATCTGAAAATCTGGGTGGAAACCTTTGGACAGGACCGAATACATTTTGTGTTCTTTGATGACCTTGAAAAAAACCCTACCGAAGTAGCACAGGGGATTTACTCATGGCTTGATGTCGATAATGGGTTTCTTCCTGAAGTCGTTCACACGCAAAAGGGTGGTCAGCCAAAAAGCAAGATTCTGATGAAATTTCTAAATATGCCAAAAGGTCATTTTAGGCACCTTTTTCCACGGGTACTTCGAGAAAGAATTCGTGCGCGAATTTACGAGACAATACTCAAGCAGCCCAAAATAGATCCAGAAATTCAGGCCATGCTGGATGAATATTACGCCAGCGACATTCAACTATTGAGCGAGATGACCAACCGAGACCTGTCACATTGGCTCAAAAGGGATGCTGCATAGGATGAACGTAGACACCTTCTAGACTCTGGTGAGTCCACCCCCAAGTTTGTCTACCTTGCCAGAGACTTTTGCCCAAGACCAAGGATTTTTAAGTTCCATTGCCAAGTGCAGCGGGGTTTTTCAAATTCGACGAGCGCAATAGTTTAAGGCCGTCCCCTTTTCTCAAACCAGCTCTCGCAAAATTTTACGTAGTGCTTGGTTGGATGCTTGGGCTCGATCTCTTCCTTGCCGCACCAGCGACGCCATTCATGTTCGAGGTGTCGGGTATCCCAACCTGGGGCGGCTTCGCGCGCGGCGTCGTAGGCATCTGGCTCAAGCTGCCCTTCGAACACGTCTTCTTGCGGCGTGGGAACCGAGCCACGTGAATAGAATACGGCCTGGGATCCCTCAATACGTAGGCTATAATCGGGGATATGATTATGGGCGACGTCTTCAGCCACGACCTTGGAAACAAGACGCTTGAATTCCTTGTCCGTCGAGTACGACCCGCATTTTTCCTTGAGCTTGGTCAGACCAATCGCCCAACGTTGCTTGTATCCGCAATGCTTGCGCGCAATCTCATACAGGCGGCGCTCCAAGGGCTTGCGAAGGCGAAAGTAGTTGCGGCTGAGCGTGAGAACCTCGCGGGCGTTGATCGCGTTGAACACCCAATCCGACAGCTTGACCTCGATTTCCTGCATGCGGCCATCACGGGTTTCCCGAACAATCCGGTAGCGGTCGATCAGGCCGAAACCGTCCATCACTTCTGTATCCGCCGTGGTGACATTGGTAGAAATACGGGTGCCGGAAAGCCGCTCGAACGCGGCTCTGAGCTGCTCATAGCCCCGCCCGTCCGTACCTCTGTTCGTTGAAGAAAGCAGATCGAAAGCCTTGAAGCGTACCGTTTGATTGACCTCCCTGCCGTCATTCAAGGCGGCTATGACCTGAGAGATACAGAAAATCAGAATGTCACGGTCGTATACTGTCGCCAGCCCTTTGACGGATGGCACCACCTCAACGAAGATATCACCGTTCTCGTATCGTCGGATATTCTTATCCGGCTTTGTGGAAATCGAGAAAACAGGATGCTCCATGGCTGCCATGTCGCCTTTGGGCGCGGCATCAAAGATATCGCAAACGAAAAAATCGCCCTGTTGCATTCGGTCCGGAAGAAGCGGGGACCGTACTTTCGTGTTATTACCCACCATGCGTTCTAGAAACGTGTTATTACACACCAAGTCAAGTTATTTCGTGTTATCACACACCGAGCCTTAGAAACGTGTTATCACACACCATCTTTCGTGTTATTACACACCAGTAAACGTGTTATCACACACCGAACGATTTCATAACATACTGTATTAAAACAGTAAAACACCGGTTAAATAGAGCGTAACACATATATTAACACATATTTAACACAAGAACGCTCTCAAAACTGAGCCTCAAGGCATAAATCGTCAGCTTTGAGGCTCAGAAGATTTGGCATCACTCTTCATACCGGTCCATCAGAATTGTCAGCATATCATAATAGGCACGCCGGTCAGATTTGCAGAGCGCTTTGAAGCGATCCAGGACGTTTTGCGGACCCTTGAGGTTCAATTGCCCGTCAGAGGATGCTTCACGCGATGGAAATTTTGACACTGCGTCAACCGCCTGGCGCGCGTCGGATGTGCGGTCTTTTATGAGACCCGACATGTCCAGTGCAGCCCCCTGCCCTACCCTTTTCGCGGGTATTCCCGGCGAAACTCTGCGGGGTGCAAAGTCATCAAGGGCGTCCTCGAAGGCCGGCATGACTAAGGCTTCACGCTCGCTCATCAAGCCGCCCTCCCCTTTTCCGTGTCGCGAATGGCACGCAACTTGCTGATAACTTCGGCGCGGAAAGCCTCGATGTTTTCCAGCGCTTTATCCAGACCGTTAACAAGCTTGGGTGACATGCCCGCCACTGTACCGCCGATGGAAAACATCGCCGCAAATGCGTCGCGGTCGTGGATTTCGGTGGTAAAGGTATCGATATTCTCGTTTTCACGGAACTGGGCCGAGATATGCCGTGCGGTGCGGGATTTCACAGCAGCGCGGCTTTGTGTGAACAAGGCGGCATAAGGGATCACGCGGCGGGTCGCCTTCATGTCGCGGTGGATCTCCTGAATAACCTCCAAGGCGGCCAGCGCATCCTGCTGTTGTTCTTTCATTGGAACAATCACCAGATCGGCCTGGGAAATAGCATAGCTCATCAGTCGGGATGCCGTTCCCTCAAGGTCTATGATGACAAAGGGGTCACGTGCAGCAGCCTCCTCGATCTCATCCAGAATGGTTTTTTCCGAGGCATTGGTAACCACGCTCAAGGCATCGGGACAGCCCGGTTTTTCCGCCCAGGTCGTGATGGGATGGCGCGGATCGGCGTCAATGATGGTGGTGGGACGATGGGCGGCAAGGGCCTGGGCAAGGAGAAGCGCACTGGTCGTCTTCCCGCTGCCACCCTTGGAATTGGCGAAAGCAATCACCGGCATGGATGTAATCCTGTCTTTTGTTGTTTGTCTGCTCATTTACCTGACCCTCTGCGGGGCCATACCCCTTGATAGCATAGGTTACCCTACTCTACCAAGGGGTATCTTATGGTACTTTGTGCTAGGGTACCATAAGATACGGAATGGTACCCTAGCCAACGCAAAACCATCCTGACCCTACTATCATGCTGGGTTTGCGCGTTGATCGTCGTTGGAACAAAAGGTCTAAGCGCGCCGCACGGTTCTATCGCTGACTTTGAACAAGCGTGCGATTTCGGGCACAGGTCTGTGCTCATTGTCTCGCATATGGCGAACTTCGTCTTTCTGGGCAGTCGACAGTGCAGAGGGTCTGCCGCCAATACGGCCCCGCTTGCGCGCGGCTGCCAAGCCTTCCCTTGTACGCTCCGAAATCCGCTCCCGCTCGAACTGGGCAATGGAAGCAAACACGTGGAACACGAGACGGCCAGCCGGTGTCGTCGTATCAATGTCCTCTGCCAATGATCGGAAACCCGCACCCCGCTCACCGATGCTCTCTACGATCTCCAAAAGGTCTTTCAAAGACCGGGCCAAGCGATCATATTTTGTGACCGTAACGACGTCACCATCACGAAGCTGATCCAACATCCTGTCCAGCTCAGGCCGGTCCCGTTTTGATCCGCTGATCTTGTCGGCGAACAGCTTATCAGCTCCTGCCGCTGTCAAAGCGTCAGTCTGTGCATCGAGGTTCTGGTCGTCCGTGCTGACGCGAGCATATCCAATGATCATATTACACTGTGACAAAAACCTGCCAAAACCGCAAAGGTTTTGCCGGGGGTTTTAGTCATAGCTAAGCGATTGGTTTTTCGTGGGGCAGGACGGACCGGCAGAAACGACCGTTTTTGACATTTTGCATACATGCGACCAGATTGAAGCCTCGTAGTGTTACTAAAAATGTTTGATTTTTCATAAATCGAGTATGAAAGCAGATATCGCAGGCGTGGGCGCGAATCTACTCTTTCTCTATTGGAAATTCGGTGACAATCCACCACGCCGCGACGCGCTGTTCTTCTATCCCCTCATGGAGCCATCGAGACAGATTGTTATCTGCCCCGGCTCCACTTGGAAGGATCCACCAAGCGTCAACTTGGAGAGGGCCCGTCGCCGCATTGGCATAACCAATCCCATATCACAGCAAAGGCCCGGAATCGAAAGATTCTGGGCCTTTGGGTTACGATCTTCCACAATCTGATTGATCACCAGCTCGGGGTGTTCTTTGGAAACCTCGACACCTGTGGCCACCCTTTGCCGTATTCACAATATCAGCATAGGTCCGTGTCGCGTCCAGTGCTTCTGCGTGGTTGTAATAGCGCTCTGCGGTTTCATGACTTGAATGACCCAATAGAGACCGGATCAAGCGGGCATCTGCCGGGGACTCCCGCGCTAAGGTCGTTGCTGCGGCGTCGCGGAACAAATGGGGGGACAGGCACACATCTAATTCCCGCTGAGACACCCGTCGTATTTTGGCTGTGAAGTACTCTCTCGTCAGCGGGGCCCCTTTATCGTTGACCCAGACGTAGTCGTGTTCTTGGCCACGGCGCGTCATTAACCACGGCCTGACCTCATTCAGGTATTCTTCCAATACGGGCATAAGAGGGGCAGGGACCTCAGTTTCCCAATGGACACCGGTCTTGGTGATATCGTCTTCGAGGCAGACCGTGATGTTTGAAGCCCCGATCAAAAGGGATTTACCAACCTGTAGATCCACCATCGCGCGTGTCCGCGACGGTATTGCTGCCAAAAACGCGATCAGACAGCCGTCACGGCGATGCTTCATGCGGGCTATTTGCGTTCTGGCGGCATCCGTGCCAGTGCTTGCGAGTTCTAGCCCGGTCTTAAACAAGACTTCACTGGATACGACCCGACCGTTTTTGCGGATGCTGATATAGTTCTTGGCGTCACGTTCAAGATACGCAGTCAGGCGTTTTTGCATGCTCCAATCTGTTTTGGGATAGGCCGCTTTTAAGGTGCGAAACGCATTGTTGAAATATATATGGCGACTGCTTGGGGCGAGTGTCGCCATGCTTTCCACCCACGCTTTCATCTGTTCGGGCGTAGCCCGCTGCTCGGGGCTCAAGGATATGGCCTCTGGCGTGAATTCAGCAATCCATTTCAGCCAGATCCCGTAACCGGTATGCATAAGTTTGAGCGTGTAAGGGCGCAAATGCGACAGCGCTCCTTGGTCGTCAAAGGGATTGCCCTTTTGTATCAACCTGTCCCACAGTGCTTTATCCGCAGAAGACCACTCCTGCATCGGCATTTTAATTTGCTCACTCATTTTTGCGCGCCCCCGAAATGATTTCCCCGAAGAGACGGCTTGCAGTGGTGTTCTCAAAGCCTGTGTAGGCGTTCAACGTGGAACTTAGCCGTGAATGCCCCAGAAGCCGCCTGGTCGCTTCGTAGTTGCCGGGATGCGCCTCAAGCATCAGGTTGGCGGCGAAGTGCCGGAACAGGTGCATGTTCATTGTCACCCCAAGTTCAGACCTGAGCCGTTTCACGACCAAGCGGGCCAAGTGATCGACGCACATGGGTTCTGTGCCATCGCGCTTTGGAAACAGCCAAGGGCTGCCAGCGACACAGAGATTGGGGGCGCGCAGTTTTACGTGTTGATCAATCATATCCACCAGATATTGCGGCAGCTGGCATTCTATCCGCTGTTTGTTTTTCACCTCACGAGGCTCGAAAACCAGAAACACAGAGCCGTCTCTTGGGCGATGCAGATGGCGGTCCAAATGTATTGAAACAAGGTTCTTGCGGCGGAGGGGAATGATGGTCAGAATTGCTATCGCAATCGCTTGCTCGCGCAGCAGACCGCTGGCTTTCTTGTCGCAGGTGCCAGCACGCTCAAACAAGTGATCAGGCAAACAAAACAAAGCCTTCCTGACATCATCACTGCGAAGAGCCCGCAGGCGTTCGCGGTTTTTGGCTGTCATGCCTATGGTCTGCTTGGTCGATAGGCGACCAACAAAAGACCCAAGCTTTTCAATCTCAGCGTCACTGAGGCTGGAATACCGTTTGGCGACTGATTTGAGCACGCGAGCGGTGTCCGATAGGGCAGGCCTAAGCTCGTTGTTGTAGTCCGCTAACATCCAGCGCAGCCCACGTTCCGCATTTTCTAATTTGACCAGGGTTTCGACGCCGACAATCTCGCTTGGTGACAGACCATCACGTACAAGCCCCCCTGCAAACCGCTCCAAGACACGGCGGTATTGGCTGATCGATGTCGGCCGCAAAGGACGACAGGACGGATCATCGTCAAATGGATCTGGGACTGCAAGTTTTGCGCATAACGCATCCAAGTCTTCGCAGAAACTTGTCGGATAGATATCAAGCGGAAGCTTAACCCGTTTAGCCTGAGGTTCACGTGTCAGAACAGTTCCAGGCCAGCCGGCTATTTTGCTTCCCAAGCGGTTCCATGCGTAAAAGGCATTTATATACGCGACCTCCGGATCTCGGCGGATTTGATTCAACGCTAAGGCATCGCGATATGCCAAGAGATGGTCGTTTGTAACCTTGGTAGGTGAAATACCTGCATTGTTCAGAAAGTAGAAAAGTTGGGAAAGAGGGGCCATAAGCCCGCGATCTCTTGTGCTCAGAATAGTTTCCCACAGTGGCAGCCATTCAGAGTTTAGATCACCCAGCTTATTATTCTTCGACTTGATAACGCCAAACTTAGCCATCGCGGCACGTGCATCACTGACTGCATTACTCCACGATTTTGGTGAAAGCCCATGGAATTTTGGCAAGATGTCTTTGAGCCGGGCCTGAAGCCAACGTGGATCAGCATAAACTTTATCGGGCTCTCTGCCCAAAACCTTTGCCACCCGGTTGAGACCTGAGCGCAAGTCTCTGCGACGGGTCGGTGACAAAGAGGTATCTTGGTTTAGCATCTCAATCAGGTCTGCAAAAGTTGGTGTGTTGGGTGAGACGAATGCTGTCTCGAGATCTAGCGCGCTAAAATGCTGCATCGGGTGCTTCCTTATGTGGCCAAAGATGGTGTCGGGTGGACAGAGGTGGACAGGGTGGCCAATTCGGGAAAACCATAGCACGGAAAGTGTCGCCGTTTCCGTGTGAGAGTATTCCCGACGGCATCTTAACCTGTTGACATGTAAAGACTTTGTTGGACATTGGTGCTATGTCCGAAGCAGCTTCCGGTAGCGCTCATGCGCCATCGGGTGAACGCGCAAAAGTCGACCACCTGGCCCCACGCGAATGGCTTCAAGCAAGCCCGCCGCGATGGCGCGGCGCACCGTTTTTTCGGAGCAATTGTCGAGAGCCGCAACTTCTCGAACAGTCATCAAACGCTGATCATCGACGTAGGCTGCTGATTTAAACTGGCCGTTCGATTTTTGTTTGTGAGCATATTGTTTTGTCAAAAGATCGTCCTTTAATAAGGATGAGCTTTGTAAGCAGACGCATTACCAAAGCCATCCATGTTTAAGTTGGATAGACTTCGGAAGAAGCGTCATACCTCTTGACCGAGGGCTCAGATATCGTCTGAACCTGATTTCAAGTTACGGGATTTTGAACTGGAGCGTCAAGCGGGATGTCAAAGGTGGCATAAAAGCGATCCCGCCCAAGTCTAGGTGCAGCTTGCGAATGCAGGTCCATGTGTCCGTCAGAAAAAACCAGTCTACCGGACCTCGGCGTACCGCGCAGCGAAGGTCAACTCCGAGCCCATCGACTACTTCTACATACACAATCAACGGATTCTATAGATATCTGAGCAGACGTATCAGTCTTTGAAAGCTGGATTTAACTACCCAGACTGCAAAAAAACTTTTCGGACGAACTACTCTGCGCTTCCTAAGACCAACACATATCTTTTCAGTACGGTCGGGTAAACTTTGTCCCGACTTATCTGGAAGTAATTTAGAGAGGGTGACGAAGAACGGACAAATCTGGGAAGCGGTTGTTCCGGATGCCGCGCGCGATGTGCTCGATACCTATCTGAACGTTGGGCGGCCCGTTCTCGCGGCCAGAGGCTCCGGAGATTACATGGATGTCTGGCTTGGCAAGCACGGTGCCCCCATGAACATCAACCAGTTCACTCGGGCCATAGGCAACCGAAGCAAACAGCAGCTTGGTGTAGATATCCCACCCCATTTCTACCGGGATGCCGCTGCAACGACACTCGCGCGCGCGTCCCCTTCTTCTGCGCGGATGATCAAACCGGTACTTGGCCACGCAACAACCCGGACTGCCGAAGGGCACTATATCCAAGCCGATACGATCTCAGCGGGACGCCGGAATGCGAAGCCAATAAGGTTCAAGTATCATTAGCATGCTAAGCTATATTTTCTCAACTTCTTCCAACAATGCAAGACGGTCGAGATAGGCGTTGATAACGGTCTTTTCATCAAACTGGGTTTCGGCCGTGAGACGCGCCGCCTGGGCTAGGGCCGCGCGCTCTGTCGGGGGCATCGCGGCAAAGTCTTCCATCGCACCCGCAAGCGCTGTCACGTCGCGGGGGGCTACTTTCCAACCGTTCACGCCATGCTCCACCACATCGCGGCACCCTACATTGTCCGTGGTTATGATGGGCCGTCCCGAGGCGCAGGCCTCGAGCAATACACGCGGCACGCCTTCGCCGTAATAAGATGGGAGCACCACGCAAGAAGCGGCTTTCATAAGCCCGTCGATCTGTTCGGGTGGGACAGTACCATGATAAGTCACCTGAGGGGCTGCCGTCAGTCGATCAAGATCGGCGCGCGAAATGAATGACCCGTCATCCTCATGCTCTCCAACGATATCAAAGCGTAGCTTTTCCGGATCCCCCGCCGCCATCATGCGCGCTGCTGCCTCTAGGAACTCAGCAATGCCCTTTTCCTTGAGCAGGCGCCCGACGAAAAGAAAGCGCACTGGTCCTGTGGGCAAGGGGGTAGGGGTGAAACGGGTCAAATCGACGCCACTGCCAGGGATACGGACGCATTGCGCGTCACGGACCAAGCCGGCTTTGGAAAAGACCGCCATGTCATCGCCGTTCTGGAAGAACACAGTATGTGACCGCCGCAGCGCCCGACGATACAGGCCTACCACCAGTGTTCGCATGACCGAATTGCCACTAGAAAAGGCCCGCCCGGCACCGGCAATGTTATTGAGCACGGGGACACCCGCCTGATGCGCCGCCATGGTGCCGAAGGTGTTGGGTTTGATCGTGTAATGTAACGAGGCCATCGGGCGCAGATCTTGTAGAATGCCACGGATCTCCCGGATCGAGCGGAACTCGTGAAGAGGGTTCATGCCGTACTGGCTCATGGTGATGGGGCGATAGTCTATGCCGCGGGCGCGCAGCACCTCGGTGGCCTCATCCTCGGGGGCGATGACGACCACATGGTACCCCTCTTCCTGCAGCGCCTTGATGAGCGGGAGGCGGAATTTCACCACGTAAACGCAGGTATTGTAGAGAAGGGTCACGGTCTTGCGGGCCATAGGTGGCTCCTTCGAAATGCGTGAGCTGGTTTACTCGGTAAAAAAGATTTCCCGGGTCGGGTCAGGGTTTAAAAATTCGGCATCTAGGGTGCGTGCCAGCCCTTCTTCCAACGCATAAGGTGCCGCAAAGCCCGGCTGCTCATGTGCGGCTGAGGCAAAGCTGGTCGTGGCGCAGAACTTCTGGACCCGAATGGACGAAATCGGCAAGGATTTCCCGCTGACGCGGGCCACCAGATCGGCGACATAACCAAGCCCAAGCCCAACACTATAAGATAGGCGCAGGCCGACCCCGTCCTTGTCTTCCAATACTTTGCGCACCTTGCGTACCAGCGCGTTCATAGTGAAATCGGGCTTGTCGACATAGTTCACAACGCTTTTTCCTTGCGCGCGGGTCGCGGCATAAAGCAGGTACTCCGCCACGTTCCCCACATAGGCCATGGATTTGCGGTTCTCGCCATTGCCCACCATGACAAACCGTCCCCCTGCAATCTGTCGCAGCAGATTATAGACATTGCCGCGGTTGCCTTCGCCGAAGACGACTGTCGGACGCAAGATCGCCAGATGCCGCGCCTCGGGGGCATTATCATGCCATTCGTTCAGAACGGCCTCGGCCTGCATCTTTGAACGCCCGTAGTCATTGAACGGGTTCAGAGTCCCGCTCTCATCGGTTTCCGGTGCGCAAAATCCGTAAACCGCAACGGTCGAGGTAAAGACCATCGTGGCAATGCCCTTTTCGGATGCCACTTCGCACAGGTTGCGGGTGCCATCCACATTCGTGCTGTAATATTCACTGCGGTCGCGGACATCATCGCGGTGCACGGCAGCCAGATTGATGATCGCATTCCCGGTAACGGCTTTGCGCAACGCTTCGATATCCCGAATATCAGCAATCTGCGTGCGCTCGGGAAACCGCCCACTGCTTTTCAGATCGACAATCTCGAAGTCGAGGCCGCGCTCTTCCAGCAGGCTGCAAAGCCGTGTTCCTATGAAGCCTGAGCCACCAACAACTGTGAACATGTGAAAATTCCTTTTGTATCAACCAGAGGCTGCGTCTTGATAAATTTCTTTCATCGTTTGGGCTGTCTTGTTCCACGAAAAAGACCGCGCCCGGGCAAAGCCCTTCTCCCGCAGAGTGTCGACCAGCCCTTGGTCATTGGCAAGACGGATCACGGCCTCTGCAATGGCGTTCGGATCAGTCGGATCGACCAATAGCGCTGCATCTCCGGCAATTTCGGGTAGGGATGACCGGTTCGAGGTCACCACCGGTGTGCCGGCGGCCATGGCTTCCAGCAAGGTCAGCCCGAAGCCCTCGTATAAAGAGGGGTGCAGATACATCGCCGCCCGGCGATACAGCGCGCGTAGTGCCTCGTCCGATACAAACCCTAAACGATGCACCCGCGCTGCCAGATCAGATGAGCCAAGCTCTTGCTGAAGTTGCTCCATGTCCCAACCGCCGCCCCCGGCCAGAACCAGATGATGCGGGATATCTTGCAGGGCGTGTCGCAAGGCCTGCATGACACCCAGCACGTTCTTGCGCGGGTTCAGTGACCCTGCCGTCAGAATAAAGGGGACATCGTCCGGCGGAAGGTCCAGTCCGTCCAGTGCGGCCGGGTCGGGCTCATCAAAGAACCGCTCGGCGACGCCGGAATGTACTACGCGCACCCTGTCGGCCGCCTGCGGATGGAGCGACAGAATTTCATCCGCCGTCGCCTGCGAGATGGCCACTACCGTGGCTGCCTTGTCCACGGCCTGTTTCAGGGCGCGTTCCATTACCCAAGGACGGTTATGGCTGAAGAATTCCGGGTGGGTGAGGGGGCCAAGGTCATGTATCGTCACCACCAGAGGTTTGCGCGTTGCCACCGGGTAGCCCATGCAGACCGAATGTACGACGTCCAACTGGTCGGGCATCATCCATTCCATCGGGGGAAACCCTGCCAGCGTCCAGGCCAATGAGGTGCCCTTGCGTCCGGTCTTCATCAACCGCAAGCTGGTGCGCGTCTGTAGATCGGACAGCGCATCGGGGGCAAGGTTGCTCCACCCCGCAGCGGGCACCAGCTGCGCACCTCCCAGCTCGGTGATCGCGTCATAAAGCTCAAAAGCATAGCGACGCATACCGTGGCCTTCGGCGGCGGCAAACTGATTGGCAAAATAGGCAACTGTCGGGGTCATGCGGATTTGTCCTATGATGCTTGAGGAAGGTAGAGATCGAAGATCGTGTCTAGCTTTGCGTCCCAAGACCGCGCGGCGACAAAGGCGCGCGCCGCTTGTCCTGGACTATTGCTCTGGGTCAGGGCGTCGGCAATCGCGGGCGCGACTTCGGCTTCGTGTGACAGCACCGCCGCAGGGGGATCTAGCTGGGCATATTCGTCATGGGGGGTCGACAAAACAGGCAAGCCTGCCGCTGCATATTCGTACAGCTTCAAGGGGTTCTGGCCGCGATATACATCCTGCCGGGCGCGGTCATACAGCATGATCCCAAGATCACAATGCACCAGCCAGCCGGGCAGCTCTGTCGGTGCCACTGGCCCGATCAACCTTACCATGCTTGGGTATGCCTTTGCCAGTTGGTCGGCCCATTCAGCACCTGGGCCAATCAGCACCAGCGATCCACCGCGTGCCGCCATATCTTTCGCCACCTCGGCAAATAGCCCTGCATCGCCCTTGGTCAGGACGCCGGTCCAGATGGCACGGGGATGCGGCATGTCGGCCAGCAATTCGGGTTCGGGCAGATCAGGCGCATAGCGGTCGACTTCCACGCCTTGGCCAAGGGTCGTGATCTTGTCCCTTGGCACGCCCAGTTCACCCGTGAGGTAGTCCGTCAGCGTGCCGCTGATGGTGGCCACCGCATCGACAGCGGCATAGTCATCACGTTCCAACGACTTGACCGCTTCGCCACGGAAGGCCGGATAGTAATCAACGACATGAAAGACCACCTTTGCAGCGGGAAAGGCCTTTTTCATTGCGCGCCCTGAGCCCGGCACCGTGGTCCAGACAAGATCGGGACTGCCTATCCGGGAAAGACTAGGAATACAGGTCCGGTAGCGTAAGGAGGCTGCGGCAAGGCCGTTGAGTGGCCAGACATCACGCACCGGTACAGGCGTTGCCGGGGTGAGGATATTCACCCCGCCCGCATTACGCGGACTGTCCCGCCAAACCCGGAGATAGCCCCCCGGACCGCGTAGCAAATGCGCAGGATCAAGCGGGGCTTGCAGATAATCAGTGTCATAGCCACGCGCCGCAGTCAGTCGCGCCAATACCTTGGTCGAGCACTGGATATCGGAGGCCCAGACCGTAGGTCGATGAAAGAGCACTTGGACCATATTCTGCTTAACCCACGCCGCCGCCGTCACGCCATTGCTGCTGAAAATCCGTTTCTATCTGGTTGCGCGATACGGCGTTTTGTCGATCCCAGACAAGTGCGTTGGCCCGGAAGACTGCCGTGGCCGAATGGATGGCAGATATCAGCCCGGGCGTGCCATCCAGAAAACCTTTCTTGAGCACGTATTTGCGCGTAAATTCAACAAATGGCCGCCCTAAGATGTCGATCAACCTTACCGGCTTTGGCCGCGCCTCAACGCGCTTAAGGAGTTCTTCCATGTAAGTCCCGCTCTTGCGGAAGCGCTTTTCTAGGTTGTCCTCGTTGAAATGCACCATCAACGACTGTAGCTGGCCTTCACGGGCTTCCGGTGCGTCGAGATGGCAGCTTTCATGGAACATACCCCCAAAATGGAACTTGTCGCGCCGGGCCAAGTGCACAAGGTTCCAGTCGCGCCAACCGCCACCTTTCATGGGCCGGTGCATGAAATAGTTCAGCCTCCGGTAACGATAACCGTCCTTGTCAGGATTTTTAATCGCTTGCAGGATTTCGCGCGCAAGCTCGGGGGTCACCCGTTCATCCACATCCATATGCAACAGCCAGTCGCTTTTGGCAGCTTCAATCCCCTTGTTGCGCTGATGGGAGAAATACTCCCCTTCAACACGGGGGGTGCGCAGGAAGGTCACTTTGTCTCCGGCGGCCTTCGCCAGTTCTTCTGTGCGGTCGCTGGACCCGTCATCCACGATGACGATCTCGTCGACCCAATCCAGCAGGTTATCCAGAAACCCAGGAAGATCCTGTTCTTCGTTATAGCTGATCGTCACAACGCCTAGCGTCGGTTTCACTTGAACATTCATCTTAAAAAATCCTAATCGTCTTTATCGAAATTTAGTACGGCGTCGCATGAGATAAGGGCGGGCAATGCGGTCGCGAAATGTATTCTTGGCCTGGCTCAGGGAAGGCAATTTCCATGATATGGCCTGCGGTGTGGCACTTGTATCCGGCTCTGCCCGCGCATTGGGGTTTTCCAACGCGTCATCCTGATATCCCAATGCTTTGGCGACATGAATGACAGATGGATGAAGTTGCAAGGTGTAATCCGGATCGTCTTTCCAGCGGTCCTGTGTCCGGGCGGTGATCTGCTGACCCATCCCATCAGAGTTTTCAAGGCCCACGTAACTGCATAGATCGGCGAAACGCGCCTGCGGATCTGCTAAAATATCCTCGTGACGCAGCAGCATCAGACGGTCTTGGGGCAGCATCTGGCGCAAGGCGAGAAGGTTGCGATGGGTTTCAGCCCAACCATATTGGCGCGCCACCGGGACCGATCCAAACAGAAGCTGGGCTGAATGCTGCACCGCCAGAGGGTTGCGCACTAGGCCCACAAGGCGCACGTCGAAAGACGTCTTTTTCATCCATTCCAGCAGCATGACGACCGACGCCCAATTGGCAAGAACCTGCGGTGACTTCTCGAAAAAGACCGGTTTGGCATAGTGGTGACACAGCGCCTCCCAGCCTTCGAAAATCAGGTCCTGATCATCTCGGGGTGGTACAAAATCCGGCAGATTTCCAGTGATCGTATCAATCATGTATGTGCGTGCATTCCGTGCCCCGCCGTATCCCGGGTAAACGTGGCCTGCGGAAAACAACCGATCGGGCTGGCCTGTCATCACGGCAGCCTTCAACCAGTGATGGCTTTCGAGATAGGTATGCGAACTGTAGTCGAGCCCACGCACATCAGGATGGGACAGAAATTCTGTCTGGAGGATTGTCGAGCCCGAACGTTTGTCCGATAGGAGGATGACTACAGTAGGACGGGACATGTTAGGCCTTTCTTGGCAATGCTGGAGGATGGAGCGGTTGCGCGGTATTCTCGACATTGTCCATCTCAGGTCCGGGTGTTTCCGGTTCTTCATCTGTTTCGAGCGACGCAATCAGGTCGGTATTGCGCAGCGTCGCCAATAGCCCAAGAAGTAGCATGAAGACATACATTGCCCGAAGATTAGTCCCGAGGGCAGGGGCAAAGGCCGCCATTGGCAAGATCGGCAGATAGGCGAGAAATAGTGACCTAGGCCAACCGCGCGCTATGAACGCTAAATTTTGCGCTTGGATTCGGTGCCAATTAGCAAATCGAAAACTTGCAAAAATTAGAAAGAACAGCAGCAATGTGCTGAGCATGCCATGGGCAAAATATCCAGCACCTAGCAAGGAATGGTTTTCCTTGAAGCTATCAATGGTGATCTTAGAAGACCTTTCAGCGGTCGCGCCTGCACCCACAAACAGGAATTGTGGGTGATCGACAACATGTTCGAAGGGCACCACGTAAGACAAAAAACGCGCGGATTCGTTCACATCATCCAATGGGTTTTCGACCACAGCCGTAAAGCGATTCACATAGCGGTCAAAAAAGAATAACGATGATCCAACTCCGACTACCAAAACCACACCTACCGACAACAAGAATGGACGCAACAAGCTGCGCCGCAGATCGCTAAGCGGCAGGATCAGCGCCGCAAGTAGAACTAGAATGCCGCCAACTGCTGCCTGTCTGGAATAACTCACCACGATTGCAAGAGGTGATAGCGTGACGGCCGACACCGAAACAATTGACCATAAGGCCGATAGTCGAAACCGCTGTGTCCGCAGATAGGCCACCAAAGGCCAGGCGATCGAGATAAATGCTCCGCTCAAAATGGATACGCCAATCAGTGTGCGACCGCGTACACCACTGTCAGCGGCACCTCGTAGCAGGCGGTCTGCAGCACTAGTCGGTTCGAGGAAGGGGATTGAGAACAAGAAAACGGCGATCCCGCGGGTCTGAGGCAAAGAGCTAAGGAGCATGAGCAAAGAGCTAATAAGAAGTGCTAGCGCCAGTCCTTTCAGAACGATTTCGATATCGGCCCTCCCGCGGATCAGGTTTGGGACAGCGAACATGATTCCGAAAGTCAGAAAATAGCGTATCGAAATATATATCGCGTCTAGCAGTGACCCACCGTAGACCAAAACCGAGAATTCGCTTAGAATAATGAAAAAACATATTATAATCAGAACATTACGGAATGGAACGGCCAGGCGCTTGGCCGTACGCGCGCTAAGTGCCATTTGGTATAAAATAAGGGCAGCCACTACATCCATGGCATAAACAGGAACAGGTCCCAGTTTGATGTTGAGGCGAGGCATGGAAAACAGCAAAAATACGAAAAGCGCGAGAAGCCCCACTTTGGGTGTGCGTGCAGAACTCATTCGACAGCCCTCCCAGCAAGAAGATCCGACCAGAGCGCCATGTAACCTTCGTTCATCCCCTTGCGATCGTATTGCCATGCTTGCTCAAACCCAGCTGCACCCAATCGCGCGCGCCGGGCAGGATCATCCAGCAGGGCCGCAATTGCTGAGGCCATTCCGTCCACATCATCCGGAGCGACTATAGGGTTGCCCGCTGGGACAACCACTTCGCGCAGACCAGGCACGTCGGTGGCAACAACCGGCAACGCCGCGTTCATCGCCTCGACAGCGGCAAGGCCGAAGCCCTCCCAACGAGATGGTAGCAGAAATATGTGTGCGGCTGCCAGCAGTGGTGTAATATCCGAGACCTGACCAAGAAATGTAACCCGCTTGGCGATCCCGAGCTCGGCTGCAAGGCTCTTGAGTTTCCCTTCGTCTTCGCCGCCACCCGCAACTACATAGCGCCACGGACGGTCGGTCAGCTTCGCCAGAGCGCGTAGGGCATTTGCGATGTTCTTGACCGGGGCCAGACGTGCCACAGTCAAAATGCACGGTATCTGGTCAGAGTTGTGCTCGGGCGGCGTGGCAAAGCGCAGCGTCGCCCCGTTGCGGATAATCTCTGTGCGTGGCCGCAGGACCGGATATGCAGAAAGGAGCGCGTCTTGTGTTTGCGTGCTGATCGCTGCAATCCGTTCAAAACCGCGATAGACTATTCGGTCCAAACCGCGCAGCGCGACATGTTCACGGCGTCGGTTCCAAGTGCTGTGCTCCGTCATACTGCAAGGAGTGGCCAATTGCCCTGTCTGGCGCAGGGCCGACACATGTAAGGTCGCGGGGAACAAATGTGCGTGAACAACCGTACCGGGGCGGACTAGATCCCGCAGCACTGCCCTCAGCCTCAGTAAGACTCTCGGATCGCGCACCGTTTCAAAGCCAAGGCTTGTTGTCTGTGAAGCGTTCGCAATTTCGCAAACCCCAATGGATATAAGATGGGCATCAACCCCCGACTCAATAAGGTCACAGTGCAGAGTGGTGGTTAGTCTTTCAGCCCCGCCAAAAACGGTTCCGAAATGGTTGATGACCTGCACTACGCGCATACCGTTATCCTGTTTCCGTCACTGTTGTTTTCTGCCGGTTGAATGGAACCAGAACGCGACATTCGTGCCGTGCCTCTTTCAGAAGCATCATCGCCCAAGATACCATCGCAAAAACACAGTACGGGGGCAATGCATCCCCGTCTTCTGGACATCGTGTTGCCTAGCGTCCCTTGAGGCAGCGGCAAGTCCCTTTTGGTCAGAAGATCATGCAGGCTTGTTGTTCCTATCTTGCGCGGGCCGATGAAGAACATATGATACGGCATCTTAGCCATGATCAGGTCCTCTTACTGGCTGAGTACAAGCCGCTTCGCACTATGTCTTTGAGGGCGGGTGGGATAAAACGCCGCCAAGTTTGGGGAAAATTCGGATCAGCCTGGAAATCGCGCCAAGGGCGGGGTTCGACAGCGGGCGGCGTTTCCTGCATGAGTGCTTGGAAAAGCGCCGCATAGGCTTTGGCAGCTTTGGCATTGCTGAACCGCGCGCGGGCCTGCTGGGCACCGCGTTCGTGTTGTGCCTG
>NZ_JBFEKM010000059.1:0-21641 GCF_041552635.1 Sulfitobacter sp. | reverse complement strand
TTGTCAGCCAAAACTGTGCCAAAATGTTCGATAAGGCCTTCTGCTTGCGTGTTGGACAAGTCCTGACGCGCAATCATAACATGCTCATAAAGCGGCATGTGCACTCCTATTTATATCAAGGCGCATTTCATAGGCGAGGCATGAGCGTTTTGCGGCCCCACCACGAGAGTCTGCGCGGATCAAAAGATGATGCAAAACGAAAGGCTGATATACACGGTTTCGCGAACAGGGCAAGGGGTGTCTGGTGCCATCGCGCCGCGTTGGCCTGAGGGGTTAATTACCCGTTAATTTCGTGGAATTGTACCAGCAACGCCGCACACCTGCCGTCTTGTGGTCATATTTCGACGTAATGGTTAACGAATTACAATGGCTGGTTGAGATTAAGGGGTAGCGCTATGACCGCGACATCGGACTTCATGGACACGGGACAAACGGATGCCGTGGCACCCAATACCATTACTGGTTTCGAGGTGCTGCTGCGCCTTCTACAAAGGCTTGCAGCAGTGGCTTTGGTCGCAGCGGTCGCTTCTTTGTGGATTGCACCGGGCGCGGATTTAGGTGCGGATGTGGTGGTCATGAAGATTGGTCTGTCCATCTTAGCTTGCGTGATGGCTGCGATGGTTGCGCTGTCCAGCATCAAACCGGCACAGCCCGAGATTGAAATCGACACATCCCGCCGCGAATTGCGTGTTGTGCGCCCGGCCACCCCGAATTTCGTTCAGCTGAGCAGCACAGGTCAAAGAGAACTGCTTCGCCGCTGGCGCTTTTCCGAGTTGGGTCAGGTTGAACGCGTTGGGCGAACGCTTAGTTTTTGGGACCACCAAGGCCAGTTCCTTGCCGATGTTCACGTGACCGAGCAAGAGACATTGGACAAGCTGGTATCGGGACTGCGTGACGCAGGGCAGCAGGTCTAAAAACTGCCAAGTGCAGCCTTGGGCAATACGCCAAGCCGCACTGTTCATTTTCGCGCACAAACTGTTGAAGGGTGTCGGGTTGCCGTTGCCCGCGATTGCGCCACTTATAGCCCCATGAATTGTAAAAATTGGAGCTATCACATGAATATGAAGTCTGTTCTTCTCGCTACCGCCCTGACTTTGGGCGCGACATCCGCGTTTGCTGCCGAGAAATATGTTCTCGATGCCAGCCACAGCCAGATTGTCTTTACCTACAACCACCTTGGGTTTTCGACCACAACATCCATGTACAGCGGTTTTGACGGCGAAATCATGATGGACGCCGAGGCCCCGGCAAATTCATCCGTCAGCGTTTCCTTTCCTGTGATGGACCTGATCACCGGATGGCAGGCACGGTCGGATCACTTTATGTCCGAAGATTTCTTTGGCGCGGCCGAAGGTGACATGGTCACATTTGAATCAACCGGCATCGAAGTGACAGGTGAGGATACGGGCCTGATCACGGGTGACTTGACCATGAACGGCGTGACCAAGTCGGTTGTTCTGGACGCGAAGCTGAACCAGATGGGCGACCACCCGATGGCCAACAAGCCATGGGCCGGTTTTGACGCGACAGCATCCGTACTGCGGTCGGATTTCAACCTGGGCAAATTCGCACCTTTCGTCGGCGACGAAGTACAGATCAACATCTCTGTTGAAGCGATGAAAGCTGAATAAGCCTTTTACTTTCGTCTTGAAATGAAAACGCCGGGGTTATGCCCCGGCGTTTTTTTTGCCACGATGGCAGCGGGTCAATCGCCTTGGCGGGTTGCAACCAGGGTGATCGTGATGGCCACGTCAAAGGCCAGCGTCGCGGCATCGGTGACGCTTTGGCCGATGCCAAAGTTGCGGCGGTCCAGCGTGGTTGATCCGTTCATTTGCGCCGTATCGCCATCTAGTGTCAGATCAAACGGCAGGGATATCGGGACCGATTGGTCCTTGATCGTCAGGGTGCCGTCCGCAACATAGCCCGTGTCGGTAAGGTTGATGTCAGCCTGAAACACGGCCGTGGGGAAGTTTTCAGCATTGAAGAAATCTGCACCCATCGCCTGATCCGTGACCGACCCCAGGGCAAGCGACGGGATCGACACGGTGGTGGTGACTTCGCCAGCCTTGCCGCCGTCGGCGTCCGCATCGAAAGTGATCGCAGCGGTCCAGTCGGCAAAGCTGCCTTGCACGTCGGATCCAAATTGCGTCACGACCAGCCCGATTGTACCTTCTTCGACCTGCCACTGGGAGGCGACCTGTTCGAGGGCAGGGGCATCGGCGGTGTCACCCTTTTCACCGCCCTGAAGCAGTCCCAAACCCAGTCCGAGGGCGATGGCGGCTGCCCAGACCACAGTCGCCGCAGCGACGGGGGCATTGCTGTGGTGCTGTGTTGGCATGGGGCCGATGGCGGGTTCGCCGGGCAGCATGCGGCGCAGGGTCGAATCGCGGTCGACAAAGTGGTGCTTGAGCGCGCCTGCCGCGTGTAGGATCAGCGACCCGATCAAGACCTTGCCCGCGATTTCGTGCAGCGCGCCAAAAGCATGTTCCACGCGGGTGCTTTTGGCGATAAACGGTAAGTCTTGCCCAAAAGGCCACCAGATCGGTGCAAAGCCCGAGGCCGCAGCGTGGCTGATCCAGCCTGCAAGCGGCACAATCACAAGTGACCCATAAAGCAGCCAATGCACGGTTTCGGCCAACCAGCTTTCGAGCTTTTTGTCGGCGTTCAGCAGCCCCGGTTTGGGCTGTCCAATCGCCCAGATTATCCGCAGCAAGGCGACAAAGAATACTGTAACGCCAAGGGTTTTGTGCAGCGAAAAGAACCATGCTTTCGTGGTCAGTTGCGCCTGCGTATCATGGGGCAGGTCGTTTGCATAAAAGCCAAGGGCAATCAGCGACAAGATCAGCAGGGCAGTGAGCCAGTGAAAAAACTTGGTAACGCCGCCGTAACGCAGCGCGGTATTGTGAAGGGGCATAAGGTGTCTCCGGTGAAAGAATATGCCTTTGGGTTTAAAGGAATACGGGCAACGGGCAATCGTCGATATCCGCACAAAAGCGGTGCAGGCTTGTTTGCGCGCACGTCGCAGGGTAAAGCCGTTTGAACGACAAAACGGGGGACTTTATGAGCATCGCATTCGTTTATCCGGGCCAAGGCGCGCAGACTATCGGCATGGGCCGGGATCTGGCTGACGCCTATCCGGCAGCAAAAGCCGTCTTTGACGAGGTTGACGCGGCTTTGGGCGAAAAGCTGTCGGCACTGATCTGGGAGGGTGACGCCGAGGCGTTGACCCTGACCGAAAACGCACAGCCTGCATTGATGGCGACATCCATGGCGGCGATGGCGGCGTTGAACGCCGAAGGTATCACAATCGACAAGGCTGCCTTTGTGGCGGGTCATTCGTTGGGCGAATATTCAGCCCTTTGTGCAGCGGGCACGTTTTCGCTGGCTGATACGGCGCGTTTGCTGCGCATCCGGGGGCGCGCCATGCAGGCCGCTGTTCCGGTCGGGCAGGGGGCAATGGCCGCCTTGCTGGGGCTGAGCTTTGAGCAGGCCGAACAGGTCGCAGCGGATGCGGCACAGGGCGATGTTTGTCAGGTGGCCAACCAGAATGACCCCGCGCAAAATGTCGTGTCCGGCAGCAAGGCGGCGGTTGAACGCGCCATTGATCTGGCCAAGGCCGCAGGGGCCAAGCGTGCGTTGCTTTTGCCTGTTTCCGCGCCGTTCCATTGCGCCTTGATGGCCCCCGCAGCCGAAGAAATGGCAAGCGCTTTGGCTGATGTGACCATGCATGCGCCATCGGTGCCGGTGGTGGCGAATGTGGTGGCCGAAGCCGTCACCGACCCGGACCAGATCCGCAAGCTGTTGATCGAACAGGTCACCGGTCAGGTGCGTTGGCTGTCGTCGGTTGAATGGATGGGCGCGCAAGGCGTGACCGAGATTTGGGA
The DNA here is from genome assembly GCF_041552635.1 of Sulfitobacter sp. Lineage (GTDB taxonomy): Bacteria > Pseudomonadota > Alphaproteobacteria > Rhodobacterales > Rhodobacteraceae > Sulfitobacter. The sequence goes on along the minus strand of NZ_JBFEKM010000059.1, from coordinate 17,757 downwards.
GATCGGTGCAGGCAAGGCTCTGTCGGGTATGATCCGCCGGATCAACAAGGAAATCACATGCGTGAATGTCGGTACGGCAGCAGATGCTGCGGCGATGAAGCTGGCATGAAACGAAAAGTAGAAGGAAGAGTAGATGTTTGATCTGACAGGGAAAAACGCGCTGGTCACCGGTGCGTCCGGTGGTATCGGTGCCGATATTGCGCGCGCTTTGCACGCCCAAGGGGCGACCGTGGGGCTGTCTGGCACCCGCACGGAACCTCTTGAGGCGCTGAAGGCGGAGCTGGGCGACCGCGCCCATGTGTTGCCCTGCAACCTAAGTGATATGGAGGCGGTTGACGCCCTGCCCAAGCAGGCCGCCGAGGCGATGGGTTCGGTTGATATTCTGGTAAATAACGCCGGCATCACCCGCGATAACCTGTTCATGCGCATGTCAGATGACGAATGGAATTCAGTGATCAATGTGAACCTGACCGCGACTTTCAAGCTGTGCAAGGGCGTGATGCGCGGCATGATGAAGGCGCGTTGGGGCCGAATCGTAAATATCTCCAGCATCGTCGGGGCCACCGGCAATCCTGGTCAGGCGAATTATGCGGCGTCCAAGGCGGGCATGGTGGGCATGTCGAAATCACTGGCCTATGAGGTCGCCAGCCGCGGCATCACTGTGAATGCTGTCGCCCCCGGATTTATCACTACAGCCATGACCGACAAGCTGACCGATGATCAAAAGTCTGGAATCATGACGCAAATCCCAGCCGGTCGCATGGGCGAGCCGTCCGAGATCGCAGCGGCGGTGGTATATCTATCCAGCGCAGAAGCCGCCTATGTCACAGGAACAACCTTGCATGTGAACGGCGGTATGGCCATGTTGTAGAACGGCGTCGCAAAGCGTTTGCCAAATCTGCGTCCTGTGCTAAAGGGAGCGCAGATTTCGCAACGCGACGGGTTGATTGCATCCCGCGCCTTGTGACAACAAGAACCATAGCCGCCCTTCGGGGCACGATCCAAACAGACCTGCAAGGTTTGAGCGGAACCAGAAGAGGGCACATGTTGCCCGAATGAATGAGGACAGAATATGAGCGACGTCGCAGAACGCGTAAAGAAAATCGTGGTAGAGCACTTGGGTGTTGAAGAAGACAAAGTCGTTGAGAACGCTTCGTTCATCGACGACCTTGGCGCAGACAGCCTTGACACCGTCGAGCTGGTAATGGCGTTCGAAGAAGAGTTCGGCATCGAGATCCCCGATGACGCAGCCGAGAACATCCAGACCTTCGGCGACGCGGTCAAGTTCATCAACGGCGCGTCCTAAGACGCTTTTGTATTCGCCCCGTTTCGGGTGCGGATCGGCTAAATAATTCAGAAACGGCGTTCTTTCCCAGCGAAAGAACGCCGTTTCTTGTTAAGCGGGAACTTTCTTGCTTGTCTGCGGGGCTTTGGTCGGGTGAACTGGGGCAGACAATGATTCAAGCGTGAAGGCAATTCACCACCATGTCACGAGCAGTACCGACGATTAATACAGCCAGACTGACCTTGCGGGCCATGCGGTCCGAAGATTTCGCACGCTTTGCCGAAATCTGGGCCACACCTGCGGTTGTCACCCATATTAGTGGCAAACCATGGCCGAAAGCACGGTCATGGGACGCGTTCTTGCGCAATGCGGGGCATTGGCAGGTGGTCGGCTTTGGCCAGTGGGGCATCCAGCAACGCGGCGCGCGCGCAATGGCGGGGCAAACCGGTTTCTTTTACGGATCACGCGGATTAGGCGAGGATTTCGACCCCTATCCCGAGGCTGGGTGGGTTCTGTCCCCCGAGGCGCAAGGCACCGGCCTAGGGTTGGAAGCGGCGCGCGCGGCGCATGATTGGTTTGACCGGGTTGTGACCGGGCGTACCGTCTGTATGATAGCCGCTGAAAATACGCCGTCTCTGCGCCTCGCCGAATGCTTGGGCTATGTTGATCAACGCGAGGTCATGATTGATGGCGACAGCGTGCGGTTGATGACCCGAAAGGGCCCCCCGGTCTGAAGGGGTTGCCAGATCGGCTGCGCGGAACACATCTTGAAATCTGAGGCTTTGCCAAGGTATAGCCGATTAACGCGAAGAAAACACCAAGGGGCTTGGATATGCGCAGAGTAGTTGTGACAGGTTTGGGGCTGGTTACTCCGTTGGCTGACGGGGTCGAGGCCAGCTGGTCGAGACTGTTGGACGGACAGTCCGGCGCGGGGCAGATCACCGGGTTTGATCCCAGCAAGCTGGTCACGCAATACGCGTGCGAAGTTCCCTTGGGTGACGGGTCTGATGGCACGTTTAATCCAGACAAATACATGGAGCCGAAAGAACAACGTAAGGTTGATACCTTTATTTTGTTCGGCATGGCTGCTGCTGTTCAGGCCGTCGAGGATTCTGGCTGGGCTCCGACAGAGCGCGAAGATCAAGAGCGCACGGGTGTGTTGATCGGGTCGGGCATCGGTGGGCTTAATTCAATCGCGAATACCGCGGTGATGATGCATGAAAAGGGGCCCCGCCGGGTCAGCCCGTTCTTTGTGCCGGGGGCGTTGATCAATTTGATCTCGGGTCAGGTGTCGATTCGGTACGGTTTCCGTGGTCCGAACCATTCGGTCGTGACAGCCTGTTCCACCGGGGCGCATGCGATTGGGGATGCAAGCCGTCTTATTATTCACGGTGACGCCGATGTGATGATCGCAGGCGGGGCCGAGGCTGCGATTTGCGAGATCGGCATGGCGGGTTTCAACGCCTGCAAGGCGCTGTCTACCAAGCGCCCTGATGACCCCAAAAAGGCCAGCCGCCCCTATGACGCGGACCGTGACGGTTTTGTCATGGGCGAAGGTGCAGGCATTGTGGTTCTGGAAGAATACGAACACGCCAAGGCGCGCGGTGCCAAGATCTATGCCGAAGTTTTGGGCTATGGTCTGTCCGGTGACGCCTATCACATCACCGCGCCCGCCGAAGATGGCGACGGGGCTGAACGGTCCATGCGCAATGCCTTGCGCGGGGCGGGCATTGAACCAAAGGACATTGATTACATCAACGCGCACGGGACATCGACCATGGCGGATGTGATCGAACTGGGTGCCGTTGAGCGGATGTTGGGTGACGCCGTAGAAGGTGTGACCATGTCGTCGACCAAATCTGCCACAGGGCATCTGTTGGGCGCTGCCGGCGCGATCGAAGCGATCTTTTCGATCCTCGCGATCCGCGATCAAGTGGCACCGCCCACGATCAACCTTGATAACCCGGCGGTCGAGACCAAGATTGATCTGGCCCCCCACAAGAAGGTCGAACGCAAGATTGATATCGTGCTCAGCAACTCCTTCGGGTTTGGCGGCACCAATGCCAGCGTGATCTTTGGGAAAGTTTCATAATGTGGCGTCACATTGCTTCTAATGCGGTGACGTTCCTGATTATGGGATTGTTCTTGTTGGGTGGCTTGGTGCTATGGGGGCGTGGTCAGTATGACGCGCCAGGTCCGTTGTCCGAGGCGATCTGTCTGCAGGTCGAGCGTGGATCAAACATGCGGACCGTGGGCGTCAAGTTGGCGGAACAGGAAGCTGTGACATCAGCACCGATCTTTCGTATCGGTGCCGATTACGAAGACAAGACCGGTGATCTGAAGGCCGGAAGTTTTCTGATCGAACCCGAAAGCAGCATGAAAGAGATCGTTGATATCGTCACCCGAGGCGGGGCCAGCACCTGCGGCACCGAGGTCGTCTACCGGATCGGGATCAACCGCATCAGCACGCAAGTGCGTGAGTTGGACCCAGCAACCAACAGTTTCGTTGAGCGGGCTGAGTTCACGCCCGGCGTTGACGATGTGCCCGAGATCTATACCCAGACCAAATCCAAGGCCGACACGCGGTTCCGGATTGCATTGGCCGAAGGCGTGACCAGCTGGCAGGTCACCGAGGCGCTCAAGTCGATTGACATGCTGGAAGGCAGTGTGGCCGAGGTTCCCGCCGAGGGCGCATTGGCCCCTGACAGTTACGAGGTTCGGAGCGGGGAAGATCGCAGTGCGATCCTTGCAAAGATGCAAGCCTCGCAAGAGCAGCGCCTGGCTGAGGCGTGGGAAGCGCGTGATCCCGGCCTGCCGGTCGCCAGCCCCGAAGAGCTGTTGATTCTGGCGTCGATCGTGGAAAAAGAAACCGGTGTGCCTGAAGAACGCCAGCAAGTAGCCAGCGTTTTTGTGAACCGCTTGAACCAAGGTATGCGGTTACAGACGGACCCGACGGTCATCTATGGCATCACCAAGGGACAGGGTATTCTGGGCCGTGGGTTGCGCCGCAGTGAATTGCGCGCAGAAACACCTTGGAACACCTACGTGATCCCAGCACTGCCGCCTACACCTATTGCCAATCCCGGACGGGCCAGCCTGATGGCGGCCGCACAACCGGCGGAGGAAGAGTATGTATTCTTTGTTGCCGACGGGACGGGGGGGCATGCGTTTGCCGTGACATTGGAAGACCATAACCGCAATGTTGCCCGCTGGCGCGAGATCGAAGCTGAGCGCGGTGCTGCGGCGGCTGGCAATGCATCAACGGGCGGGAACTAACCCGGTTTAGAGTTCCGAATTTAGGAATTTGTTAACCATCGTAAGGGGTGGGAGGGTTTTGGTAACCCTTTTTTCCTTGACTTTGCGCACGGTCTGACGTAGATATTTAGGCATGCTAGACGAGATGGGCGAACGGCCCCGGATTTATTTCCGGTGGCCGTTTTTTCATGTTCGCTCGGTTTGGAGGTTCCAAACGAGAGGTATGAGCAACCATGACTATGATTACCCCGGAGCAAGAGATTGCGACAAGCGAAGAGCACTTCAAAGCCCTTCAATCAGCAATCCGCGACCTGCGTCGCGAAATCGAGAGCCTGAGAGAACAGGCCAATTCCGGGGAGGAATTTAACGAAACTGCGGCGTCAAAAGCACTGGGTAAAGCCAGCGGCATGGTGGCGACCTGCGTCAAAGTGGAGAACTATTTAAGTGACTGCCGAAACAGACAAGCGGGCATTGCCCGAGGAGGCTACGCGCTCGATCTTGACCGGGCGCGGGCTGACATCGGGTGCAAGCTGGATCGGCTCCGCCGATGTGGCGCTGCAAGACCAGTTTCTGAATGAACTGGATGAGGGAGAGCTTATGGCTCTCCCTTTTTTATTCGAGTTTTGGGCGATGCCGCATCAATTGCCCCCCGAGGGCGCATGGCGGTCTTGGGTAATCATGGGCGGGCGCGGTGCGGGAAAAACCCGTGCCGGTGCCGAATGGGTGCGGTCGATGGTCGAAGGGGCGCGGCCGCTGGACGCAGGGCGCTGCCGCCGCGTGGCGCTGGTGGGCGAGACGATTGAACAGGTGCGCGAGGTGATGATCTTTGGCGATAGCGGGATATTGGCCTGCTCGCCCGCAGACCGTCGGCCAGATTGGGAGGCGACGCGCAAACGGCTGGTGTGGCCCAATGGTGCTGTGGCGTCAGTGCATACGGCGCATGACCCCGAAGGGCTGCGCGGCCCACAGTTTGATGCTGCTTGGGTGGATGAGTTGGCTAAGTGGAAGAAGGCCGAAGAAACCTGGGACCAGCTGCAGTTTGCGTTACGCTTGGGCGATGACCCACGGGTCTGCGTGACGACGACGCCGCGCAATGTGAGTGTGCTGAAAAAGCTGTTGGCATCGCCGTCTACGGTCAGCACCCATGCCCCGACCGAAGCCAACGCCGCGAATTTGGCGGGGTCTTTCCTTGAGGAAGTGCGCGCGCGGTATCGCGGGACGCGGCTGGGGCGGCAGGAATTGGACGGTGTGCTGCTTGCAGATGCCGAGGGCGCGCTGTGGACATCGGAAATGCTGGAAGGCGGGCGTATCCAGAAGTTGCCAGAATTTGATCGCATCGTCGTGGGGGTGGACCCGGCGACGACTGCAGGGTCAGGATCAGATGAATGCGGCATTGTCGTAGTTGGGGCGCAAACCCAAGGGCCGCCACAAAGTTGGCGGGCTGTGGTCTTGGCCGATTGCACCGTGCAGGGGGCGACCCCGTCGGGCTGGGCGCGGGCGGCAATTTCGGCAATGGAGCAGTACGGCGCGGACCGTTTGGTGGTTGAGACCAACCAAGGCGGGCTGATGGTCGGCGAGGTTTTGCGCCAGATTGATCCGCTGGTGCCATTGAAGTCTGTCCACGCGTCGCGGGGCAAGGTGGCACGGGCCGAGCCTGTGGCGGCGCTGTACGAGCAGGGGCGTGTGGGCCATGCGGCGGGCCTTGATGCGTTGGAGGACCAGATGTGCCGGATGACCGCGCGGGGATATGAGGGCAGCGGGTCGCCGGACCGCGTCGATGCGCTGGTTTGGGCGCTGCATGAGCTGATGATCGAGCCTGCAGCGAGCTGGCGGTCACCCGGCGTGCGTTTGCTTTGAGGGGCGCGCGTGCAGCACAGGGGCCCTTCGGGGAGAGGTTAATTGGCAAAATGAAGCAGAGGCGGTGTTGCGGTGGCAGCGTTCGGTCAGTTGCAAGGGTGTTAAGAGTTTATTGGCATTTTGATCAAGCGGAAGATGAGCAGGGCAGACAAGGAGTTGGGCGATATGGTTTTTGATTTTCTGAGGCGCGGAGCGGCGGTTGAAGCGCCGGCGCAGAAAGCCTCGGCCACGGGGCCCGTGGTCGCATATCAGACCAGCGGCAGAGTCGCCTGGAGCCCGCGTGATGCAGTAAGCCTGACGCGGTTGGGTTTCTGCGGGAATCCGGTAGGGTTCCGGTCGGTCAAGTTGATCGCGGAAGCTGCGGCAGCTTTGCCTTTGGTTTTGCAAGATGCCGACCGCCGCTATGAGACGCATCCGTTGATGGATCTGGTGAGCCGTCCCAATGGGGCGCAGGGCCGTGCGGAGCTGCTGGAGGCGCTTTATGCTCAGTTGCTGTTGTCTGGCAATGGCTATGTCGAGGCGGTGGGGGCTGAGACCGGCATTCCGATGGAGCTGCATGTGCTGCGGTCTGATCGGATGTCAGTGGTACCAGGTGCAGATGGCTGGCCGATTGCCTATGAGTATGCGGTGGGGGGGCGCAAGCACCGCTTTGATGCAAGCGGTCAGGCAACGCCTGTCTGTCATATCAAGAATTTCCACCCCCAAGATGACCACTATGGGTTCAGCCCCATGCAAGCGGCGGCCATGGCGATGGATGTGCATAATTCCGCCTCGCGCTGGAGCAAAGCTTTGCTGGACAATGCCGCGCGTCCGTCGGGGGCGATTATTTACCGAGGTGCAGAAGGGCAAGGCAAGCTGAGCGATGATCAATATGATCGCTTGGTAAATGAGATGGAGAGCCATCATCAGGGGGCGCGAAATGCCGGACGGCCAATGTTGCTGGAAGGGGGCCTTGATTGGAAGCCGATGGGGTTCTCGCCCTCGGATATGGAGTTTCACAAGACCAAAGAGGCCGCCGCGCGCGAAATTGCGCTGGCCTTTGGGGTGCCGCCGATGCTGTTGGGCATCGCGGGGGATGCCACCTATGCCAATTATCAAGAGGCACATCGCGCGTTCTACCGTTTGACGGTTTTGCCCTTGGCGACACGGGTGACCGCATCGCTGGCCCATTGGTTGTCTGGGTTTTCGGGCGAAGTTGTGGGCCTGAAGCCGGATCTTGATCAGGTGTCTGCCCTGTCGCAAGAGCGTGACGCGCAATGGGCAAGGGTCGCCGGTGCAGAGTTCTTAACCCAAGCCGAAAAGCGTAGCCTGTTGGGCTTGCCTGCGGTGGCTGCGGATGAATGAGGTACCACAGTTTGACCGGTTTGAATGTGCCCCGGGGTTGCGGTTGCAGGCCCATGAGAGGGTCAGTGCCATTCACCACGAAAACCTTTTGCACCGCTTGGACCGGCTTGAAGAGATGATGGAGCGCCTAGAGCGGCGGTTGTGGCTGACGGTTTATGGCGTGGTGGCGGTGATTTTGGCGCAAGGGGTGCAATCCTTTCTGGTAGTGCAGCCCTAACAATCTGAATTTAATAGGAGATTACCATGGATACTGACATGGTTAACCCCGGCTTTGCGCCGGGGAACGAGAGAGGCTTGTCCGATTTGGGGCCGGGCCTTGAGCATAAATTTGCCAAGTTCGGTGAGGGTATCACCGTTGAAGGCGGTACCGAGATCAGCGGCTATGCAAGTCTGTTTGGCAGTGTTGATCAAGGCGGTGATGTGGTTGCAAAGGGCGCTTATGGCGCGTCGTTGATTGCAGGCGCAAAGGCGGATCGGCGCATCAAGATGCTGTGGCAGCACGACCCCAGCCAGCCCATCGGTGTGTGGGACGAGGTCCGCGAGGATGCCCGCGGTCTGTGGGTCAAGGGACGTATTCTGGACAGCGTGGCCAAGGGCCGTGAGGCAGCGGCGCTGATTGCTGCGGGTGCGATTGACGGTCTTAGCATCGGCTACCGTACGGTCCGTGCCGCCAAGAACGACACAGGTCAACGTCTGTTGACCGAGCTTGATCTTTGGGAAGTCTCGCTTGTGACCTTCCCAATGCTGCCCACGGCGCGGGTTGCCGCAAAAAGCGATTTTTCCGCTGACTTTGCCGCTGTGGGGGACGTGCTGCGCGACATGGCAGCTGCGTTCGAAGAGGCGCGCCAGGAGTTGACGCGGTGAGAGCCCCACGGGGGAAATTTCAACTTTAACTAAGGGTATGTGGATGGACCAGATTGAGACCAAAACGCGGGGCGCGCCTGCGTCTGCCGCAGAAGAAGTCCGCCAGGCCGTGACCGGCTTTGTGCATGATTTCAAAGGCTTTCAGGCCGAAATGACGACCAAGTTGCAACAAACAGAAGAGCGAATGACTATGTTGGACCGTAAAATGACTTTGCCTGCGCGTACTCCTTTGGGGGGAGCTGTTGACGCCGCTGCGCCACATCAAAAAGCAATGAATTCCTATATCCGCAACGGCGATGATGACGGCCTGCGCGGGCTTGAGATGGAAAGCAAGGCGCTGTCTTCGGCGGTGAATTCCGATGGCGGTTATCTGGTGGATCCGCAGACGTCCGACCGGGTGAAATCTGTGCTGAACGCCACGGCGTCGATCCGTGCGATTGCATCTGTGGTTCAGGTCGAAGCGACGTCCTACGATGTACTGGTGGATCATGCCGATATGGCTGCGGGTTGGGCGACGGAAACCAATGCGGTAGCCGAAACCGGCACACCACAGATTGACCGCATTACCATCCAACTGCACGAGCTGAGCGCTTTGCCGAAAGCGTCGCAGCGTTTGCTGGACGATTCCGCCTTTGACATCGAAGGGTGGCTGGCCGGGCGTATCGCAGACAAATTCTCGCGTGCTGAAGCGGCGGCATTCATCAGTGGCGATGGCATCGACAAGCCCAAAGGCCTGTTGGCGCATGACAAGATCGATAATGACGTATGGACTTGGGGCAACCTTGGCTATGTGCCGACGGGCGTAGATGGTGAGGTGACAGCGGATTCGGTCGTTGATCTGGTCTATGCTCTGGGGGCGCAATACCGTGCGCATGCAAGTTTCGTGATGAACTCGAAAACAGCGGGTCATGTGCGCAAGCTGAAGGACATGGATGGTCGTTTCTTGTGGTCCGACGGGCTGGCGCAGGGCGAACCTGCACGTCTGATGGGCTATCCTGTGTTGGTGGCCGAAGACATGCCGGACAATGCAACGGATTCATTCTCGGTTGCCTTCGGTGATTTTGCGGCAGGTTACACCGTGGCCGAGCGCCCCGATCTGCGCATCCTGCGCGATCCGTTCAGCGCCAAACCCCACGTTCTGTTCTATGCCACCAAACGTGTCGGTGGCGACGTGAGCGACTTTGCGGCGATCAAGCTTCTGAAATTCGGCACCGCGTAAAAGCGGTCCGAATACGGGGCCGGGGCAACTTGGCCCCGGTCCGGGCGCGTGCCGACGGTTTGGGTGCATTGTCTAGCTGCTCCCTCCGACCGAGCAATGCAGCCGGGTGCGCGCCCGGGTCCCTTTGGGGGACAGGGAAGAACGGAATAATTGGAGACGTTCCATGATGTTGATCGAAGAGACAAGCGTGCCAGATGCTGCACTTCCCGTGGACGCCTTCAAGGGGCATCTGCGCTTGGGCAGCGGTTTTGGTACGGATACGCTGCAAGACGAGGTGCTGGTCAGTTTCTTGCGCGCTGCCTTGGCCGCAATCGAGGCGCGCACCGGCAAGGCGTTGATCCGGCGTAATTTCAGCTGGACCCTGACGGGTTGGCGCAACCCCGAAGGACAGGGCTTGCCAGTTGCGCCGGTGCAGATTGTCAGCAGCGTCACCATCGTCGCACGCGACGGGAATGAGACAGTGATTGATCCACAACGGTATTGGCTTGAGCGTGACATGCAGCGGCCAACCCTGCGCCCGACCGGCACCTTGCTGCCGACCATTCCGACAGCCGGGTCCGTCGCGGTTACACTTGAGGCCGGGTTTGGCGTGACATGGGCCGAAGTGCCTGCGGATTTGCAGCAAGCTGTGTTCTTGCTGGCAGCGCATTATTATGAATTCCGTCACGAAACCAATCTGAGCGATGGTTGCATGCCCTTTGGCGTCAGCAGCTTGATTGAACGCTATCGCAATCTGCGCATCGGTGCCGGAGCAAGCCGATGAGCGGGTTGCAACTGAACCGTCGTTTGGTGCTTGAGGCTCCGACGCGGTTGGTCGACGGGGCGGGAGGGTACCGCGAGACCTGGGAGCCCTTGGGAGAGGTTTGGGCCGACGTATCGGCACGGGGCGGGCGCGAGGCGGCACAGGCCAGCGTTCCGATCAGCCGGATGGGTTTCGCGATTACCGTGCGCGCCGCGCCCTTTGGCAGCCCAGAACGCCCCCAACCCCAGCAGCGGTTCCGCGAAGGGACACGGGTGTTCAAGATCCAGACCGTCGCCGAGCAAGATCAGGATGCGCGGTATCTGGTCTGTCTGGCCCAAGAGGAGGTCGTGGTATGAGTTATGCGCTTTCAGCCCCGCTGCAACTGGCGGTTTTCGCGGCCCTTTCAGCGGATGCGGCTTTGGCCGCCTTGATCGGGGACGCGATCTTTGATGCCATTCCCGTGGGCGACGTGCCTCCGCTTTATGTGCGCTTGGGCGAGGAAGAGGTGCGCGATGCGTCGGATGGATCAGGTGCGGGTGCCGTGCATGTGTTCAGCGTTGCCATCGTCAGCACAGCCCCGGGCTATGCCGACGCCAAGGGGGTTGCCGGCGCGATCAGTGACACGCTGCATAATAGGGATCTGACCCTAAGCCGGGGGCATTTGGTCAGTCTTCAGTTTGAACGTGCATCGGCAAAATTCATCAGTGCCGCGCAGGCACGCCAGATTGACATGCAGTTCCGCGCACGGGTGCAGGACGGCTAAGACATTCACTCTATTCAATAATCCAGGAGACGAGATATGGCTGTTCAAGCAGGTAAAGACCTTTTGGTCAAAGTAGACATGACAAGTGACGGTCAGTTCGAAACCATCGCCGGGCTGCGCGCCACGCGCATCAGTTTCAACGCAGAGCCGGTCGAGGTCACGTCTTTGGACAGTGATGGTGGTTGGCGCGAGCTGCTGGCAGGGGCCGGTGTCCGGTCGGCAGCGATCAGCGGATCGGGCGTGTTTCGCGATGCGGGCACGGATGAACGCGCGCGGCAGTTGTTCTTTGACGGGCTGACGCCGGATTTCCAGATTGTGATCCCCAGCTTTGGGGTCATCGAAGGGCCGTTTCAGGTGTCTTCGATCGAATATGGCGGTTCCTTGAATGGCGAGGCGACTTACGAGTTAAGCCTCCAATCGGCCGGGCAGTTGGTGTTCACACCTGATGTGACCGTCGATCCTGGAACAGGGGTCTAAGCGCATGGCCAACCCTTGGAGGGGCGACGTCGCGTTGACCATCGACGGGCAACGCCATGTGGCGCGCCTGACGCTGGGCGCATTGGCCGAGCTTGAGGACATATTGGACGAGCCGTCCTTGCTGTCGTTGGTCGAGCGGTTCGAGGACAACAGCTTTTCCAGCCGCGATGTCTTGCGGTTGCTGGTGGCGGCGTTGCGTGCCGGAGGCATGGAGGTGACCGAGACGTCACTGGGCAACGCCACCATTGACGGCGGCCCGATGGGGGCGGCCAAGGCTGCGGCAGAGCTGTTGGCACGCGCTTTTGTGGTGCCTGCGTGACAGCGGCCAAGGGGCTTGATTGGCCAGCATTGATGCGGGCCGGACTTAAGGGGTTGGGGCTGACGCCTGAGGAATTTTGGGCGCTGACCCCGGCAGAGTTGCAGTTGATGTTGGGGACTACGGCTGCGCAGGCACCGCTGCTGAGCGACGGACTAGCGGCCTTGATGGCAGCCTATCCCGACACTTCGGAAAGGGACATGTGATGACAGATGATACATTCGACAATCTTGAGGGTGGGGCCGAACGGCTGAATGGTACGTTGTCCGAAACAAGCAGTTTGGTGTCAGGCTTTGACAGCGAATTGCGCCGTATGCGCACGGCGTTGGCAGGTACTGGCAAGGACGTGGCGACACTTGAAAAGGGCCTGAGCCGGGGTTTGCGCCGAGCGTTTGACGGGGTGGCGTTTGACGGGCTCAAGCTGTCGGACGCGCTTTCGACGGTGGCACGGTCGATGGTGAACACGACCTATAACGCCGCGATGAAACCCGTGACCGACCATTTCGGCGGACTGATCAGCCAAGGGGTTGGATCGCTGGTGCAGGGCATTTTGCCCTTTGCCAATGGTGCGCCGTTTTCGCAGGGCAAGGTTATGCCCTTTGCCCAAGGCGGCATCGTCAGCAGCGCGACGGGTTTCGGGATGCGCGGCGGCATGGGCGTGATGGGCGAGGCGGGACCGGAGGCGATCATGCCGCTGGCACGCGGCCCTGATGGCAAGCTGGGGGTTAAAGGCGGCGGGGGTGGCGGCACCACTGTGGTCATGAATATCTCGACCCCCGACGTGCAGGGATTTCAACGCAGTCAAAGCCAGATCGCCGCGCAAATGTCTCGCGCGCTAAGCAGCGGCAACCGAAACCGGTAAAGGAGCGCCGATATGAACTTTCATGATGTCAGATTTCCGCCCAGCCTTAGCTTTGGATCAGTCGGCGGCCCACAACGGCGTACCGATGTGGTCACGCTTGCCAACGGGTTTGAGGAACGAAACACACCTTGGGCCCATTCGCGCCGTGTCTTCGATGCCGGGCTTGGCATGCGGTCAATCGATGATGTGCAGGCGCTGACAGCGTTCTTTGAGGCACGCTTTGGCCAGATGTATGGGTTTCGCTGGAAGGATTGGGCTGATTTCAAGTCTTGCCGGTCTTCGATCACAGTTGCCTTTGACGATCAGGTGCTGGGGCTGGGCGACGGGGTGCAAACCGACTTTCAGCTGATCAAGACATATGAATCAGGGGGACACAGCTATTTTCGCCCGATTACCAAGCCTGTGCAGGGCACTGTTCGCGTCGGTGTCGCGCAAGATGAACTGCAAGAGACAATTGACTATGAGATCGACATTTCGACGGGCGTTGTGCGCTTTGACAGCGCCCCGGGTCGTGATCTGGTGGTGTCTGCTGGCTATGAATTCGATGTGCCGGTGCGGTTTGATACCGACCGGATCCTGGTCAGTGTCGCCAGTTTTCAGGCCGGTCAAGTCCCGAATGTTCCGGTGATCGAGGTGCGCGTCTGATGGCTGATATGAATGAAGCGCTGATCGCACATGCAAAGACCGGCCTAACAACATTGTGCCACGCCTGGGCTATCCGGCGGCGCGATGGTGTGGAACTGACCTTTACCGACCACGACATGCCGTTGTCTTTCGACGGGATGCAGTTTCGCGCCGACAGCGGGCTAAGTGCGCGCGCGCTGTCGCAAAGCACGGGCCTGTCGGTAGATAACACCGAAGCCATGGGTGCGCTGAGCCATGCAGTTATCCGCGAGGACGAGATCGAGCAGGGCCGCTATGACGGGGCCGAGGTGCTGTGCTGGCGTGTCAATTGGGCCGATGTATCACAGCGCAGCGTTCTTTTTCGGGGTTCGATCGGAGAATTGCGCCGCGCAGGTGGGGCATTCCGGGCCGAATTGCGCGGGCTGACAGAGGCGTTGAACCGGCCTTTGGGGCGCATCTATCAAAAGCCATGCTCGGCAGTTTTGGGCGACGGTGCCTGCGGTTTTGACCTTGATGCAGCAGGGTACTCAGAAACGACCGATATCGAACAGCATCAAGAGGGCCGTGTGTTTCAGTGGCAGGATTTGCCGGGCTATGATGATGGCTGGTTCGTGCGGGGGCGTCTAGAGGTTTTGAGCGGACCAGCGGCAGGCTTGTGGGGCATGATCAAACACGACCGCCGGATTGACGGTTTGCGCGAGATCGAGCTGTGGGAACCGATCAGGGGTGCCATTGCAACGGGCACGCAAGTAAAATTGGTCGCGGGCTGCGACAAGCGCATGGAAACCTGCCGGCTAAAGTTCAATAACTTTCTGAACTTCCAAGGCTTTCCTGATCTACCGAACGAAGATTGGATGATGGCAGTGCCCAAATCCACAAGCGCGAACAGCGGTGGATCGCTGCGATGACGGCACAGGCCGATCTGATCGTGGCGGCGGCGCGCGGCTGGGTGGGCACGCCTTATGTGCATCAAAGTGCTGTCAAAGGTGCAGGTTGCGATTGTCTGGGCCTATTGCGCGGTGTTTGGCGCGAAGTCCTTGGGCCAGAGCCCGAAGCGATCCCGGCCTATTCGATGGACTGGTCTGAACCCCAAGGCGAAGAACGCCTGTGGCGCGCGGCCCTGCGACATCTGCAGCCCAAAGCGTTAAACGATGCGGCGGCGGGCGATGTGCTGCTGTTTCGGATGCGCAGCGGGGCGGTGGCCAAGCATCTGGGGCTGATGGCTGATCCAGGCGCAAATGCGCGGTTTATCCACGCCTATAGCGGCCATGGTGTAACCGAAAGTCCGTTCAGCGCCCCATGGCGGCGTCGAATGGTGGCGCGATTTGAATTTCCGACTGACATTTCGATGGGGGCAACCTGATGGCGACGATATTACTTTCAGCAGCAGGGGCAGCGATTGGCGGCTCCGTTGGCGGCACGCTGGCGGGTCTGTCCTCGGTTGCGGTCGGTCGGGCGGTTGGCGCGACCCTTGGGCGGGTAATCGACCAGCGATTGCTGGGCGAGGGTGCCCAAGCAGTGGAAACCGGTCGTGTCGACCGCTTTCGTCTGACCAAGACCGGCGAAGGCGAGGCGATTACCCAGCTTTACGGACGTATGCGCCTTGGCGGACAGGTGATATGGGCGTCGGATTTTGCCGAAACGACAACTGTGACCGGCGGCGGCAAGGGCGCGCCATCAAAGCCGCAAACGACGGAATACAGCTATTCGGTCAGCCTTGCGATTGCGCTCTGCGAGGGTGAAATTACTGGCATCAGCCGGATTTGGGCCGATGGTGAGGAAGTTTCGCCAGACGATTTGAACCTGAGTGTTTATCACGGGACCCGCGATCAATTGCCCGATCCAACGATTGCCGCAGTTGAAGGCGCGGATAAGGTGCCTGCCTATCGCGGCACCGCTTATGTGGTGATGGAAAACCTGTCGCTGGGTCAATTCGGTAACCGCGTGCCGCAATTCTCCTTTGAGGTCATGCGTCCAGAAGAAGCTGCCGCCCCGCAAGGGGAATTCAGCGTGACCCATGGCGTTAAGGGCGTGGCACTGATCCCGGGTACGGGTGAATATGCGCTGGCGACGACTTCGGTGCACTACGCCGATGGGGCTGGGGCACGGTGGAGCGCCAATGTCTCGACCCCAGCGGGAAAGAGCGATTTTCTGGTGTCGCTGGACACGTTGACCGATGATTTGCCCCAGCTCGAGGCCGCATCTTTGGTGGTCTCGTGGTTTGGGGACGATCTGCGGTGTGGCGGTTGCACGGTGCGGCCAAAGATTGAAAACGATGCGATTGAGGGTGAAAACATGCCTTGGTCGGTGGCGACCCTATCGCGTGGGACGGCAGCTGTGATGGCGCAAGAGGACGGTCGCCCCATCTATGGCGGGACCCCTGCGGATGCATCGGTGATCGAGGCGATAGAGGCGATGAATGCTGCGGGCAAGGCTGTCATGTTTTACCCGTTTATCCTGATGGATCAGCTCTCTGGCAACACTTTGTCGGACCCCTATAGTGATGCCGACACCCAAGCCAAACTGCCATGGCGCGGACGGATAACCCTATCGGAGGCACCGGGCAGACCCGGCAGTCCGGATGGTACAGCGACAGCAGATGCGCAGGTCGCCGCGTTCTTTGGCACCGTGACGGCGGCAGATTTCACCGTCACGCCAGGGCATGTTGTTTATGCTGGCCCCGATGAATGGACGCTGTCGCGCTTTATCCTCCATTATGCGGCCCTTTGTGCAGCAGCAGGCGGGGTCGAGGCTTTTTGCATCGGCACCGAGATGCGCGGCCTGACCCAGATCCGTGGAGCAGGCGGGGCATTTGTAGCAGTCGAACACTTTCGTGCGTTGGCCGGACAGGCCCGTGCGCTTTTGGGGCAGCAGACGAAGATCAGCTATGCCGCTGATTGGTCGGAATATTTCGGCTATCAACCCCAAGATGGCACCAGTGATCGGTATTTCCACCTGGATGCGCTTTGGGCAGATGGCAACATCGACTTCATTGGCATCGACAATTACATGCCTCTGTCAGACTGGCGCGACGGTAAAGATCATCTCGACGCAGCGGATTGGGACGCGATCTATAATCTTGACTACCTCAAATCCAATATCGAAGGCGGTGAAGGTTATGATTGGTACTACCACTCCACCGAGGCCCGCGACGCACAAATCCGCACACCAATCACAGATGGTGAAGGGGATGAGCCGTGGATTTATCGCCATAAAGATATTCGCAACTGGTGGGCCAATGTGCATCACGACCGTGTTGACGGTATCCGCCAAGAGAACCCAAGCGCGTGGGTGCCGGGATCAAAGCCCATTCGGTTCACCGAATATGGCTGCGCTGCGATTGATAAAGGCACCAACCAGCCAAACAAGTTTCTCGATTTGAAAAGCTCTGAGAGCAGCTTGCCGTGGTTTTCCACCGGTGCGCGGGACGATCTGATGCAGATGCAATATTTGCGTGCCTTCGTCGACTACTGGTCCGACCCGGCAAACAACCCCATCTCGGCCGAATATGGCGCGCCGATGATCGACATGTCGCGCGCGTATGTCTGGGCATGGGACACGCGCCCCTATCCGTTTTTCCCCAATAACCGCAGCCTTTGGAGCGACGGGCAAAATTATGCACGCGGCCATTGGTTGAATGGGCGCAGTTCTTCTCAGCCGTTGTCGTCGCTGGTTGGCGAAATATGCCGCCGCGCGGGGCTCGAGGCGTACGATACCTCGCGGCTTTATGGCTATGTTCGTGGCTATGCGGTGGATCAGGTCAGTGATGCACGGGCGTCATTGCAACCCCTAATGCTGCGCTATGGCTTTGACGCGGTGGAACGCAACGGCACCTTGACCTTTATTATGCGGGACGGGCTGGATGCGGTGCGGTTGGACCGTGATTCACTTGCCGTCAGCAGTGAATTGGACGGCATCACAGAACAATCCCGTGAGGCGCAGGCCGAAATAGCTGGCCGTATGCGGCTGCGCTTTGTTCAGGCGGATGGCAACTTCGATACCATCGCTGAAGAGACGATTTTGGCCGATGATGCGACCCATTCGGTGTCGGCATCAGAGATGAACATGGCGCTGACCCGTGCAGAAGGCCGCCAAGTGGTCGAACGCTGGCTGACCGAGGCCCGTATTTCACGCGAAAGCCTGCGTCTG
>NZ_JBFEKM010000058.1:0-21788 GCF_041552635.1 Sulfitobacter sp. | reverse complement strand
TCCAACCAAACGGCTTGGGTACTGTCCAGGCTATTGCCAGCGCGGGCACCTTCGATTGCCGATTTATCGCGCTGCTTTGGATCCCACAGCACAGTCTTGGGGCTGGTGCGCAACGACATCATCAAATTGTCCCCGATCGTGCCCTGAAACAGATACGGGTGACTGTGCGCATAGCCGATCCGCGCTGCCAAAACGGCTTGATGCAGCTCTGTCAGATCATATCCGGCCATGGTGATCCGCCCGCGCGTCGGCGTCACCTCTCGGGTCAAAAGCTCAGCAATCGCTGTGCGTTCAGCCTGATTGGGAATTTCAAGCGCCACGCGTGCGCCCATCGGGATCTGTATGTTCAGATCGTCCAGAACCTTCGTGCCGTCATGGCTGCGCAATGTCACGTTTTCAAAATTGATCGGCCCTTTTAGGTGAGGAATTTCTGCAGGCTCGCCCTCGAACAGCTTGGCGTCGATCATGCCACGCGGGGCAAAACGTTCGACTACAACGTCCCACCGCAGGCTCATATCCTGAGTCTGGTTGTAATAGGTCAGCAGCTCTTTCCACGGGTTCGACAGGTCTTTGTAAGCGGCAAGGGCCGCGACCAATGCGCCGACGGTGATCTGCCCCTTGATCGCAAGATAGCCACCGACCGAATAGAAAAAGAACGGGGTGAGCTGGGTAATGAAGTTATTGAGAAACTTCATAAAGAACTTCTTTTGATAGATCTCGAACCGGATCTCGAAAAGTCGCCCCAGCCGGTCGGTGAACGTTGCCAACCGATAGCGCCAGCCGCCATTCGCCCGCAAATCCGAGATCCCGGCAGCGGTTTCCCCGATCTCTGACGAGAACAAACGCACCTGAATGATCCGCTTTTTGTTCAACAGGTTAATCTGCCGCTGCAACAGGGGGATCAGATAGGCCTGCAACGGGATAAGTGCCACGCCCGCCAGCCCGAACCATGGCGACTGGATGAACAAAAACAGCAAGATAATCAGCATCTGACCGGCCTGAAATACCGGCTGGGCAACCGCATCGCCCATCAGACCACCCATCGGCTCCGCCTCGGAGGTCACCATAGACACCAGTTCACCCTGACTGGTGTTTTCATAATAGCTGCGCGGAAACCGCATCATCCGCGCGACAAGCTGATAGCGAAAGCGCCGCAGCAGCCGTTCAGACAAGACACCCTTCATCGTGTTCAGCCGCATCTTCATCAGGCCATGCACCAGCACCGCACCCAAATAGCCAAAACACAGCAACATCAGGAATTGAACCTGCGTGACCTGCACGCCGAACAGGTCCATCACCGCAACATCGGCCCCGATTGCATCGTTGATGATCCGCTTGGGCAGCTCGAGCGTGACGTACAAAATCGGGAACGTAACCACGGTGAGAACCAACAAAGTAAGCTGTTCCCGACGGGAATACTTCCAAATGAAGGAGAAAATGGATCGCTCCATGCGGGGACACTTTCGCTGGGGGTCAGGGCGCGGCCTGAGGGTAGTGTTCAACCTAAGGCGAGTGGCGCGCCACTTCAACCAACCGCTTGAGCCTTGCGGCGCAGGGGCTGGATGGTTATTCCGGTGTAAACGTCCAATCAGGGAGGCTTTCTGATGTCCACCAACACCCGTTTCGATAAATCCAAATTGCCCAGCCGACATGTCACCGAAGGGCCGGAGCGCGCACCGCATCGGTCCTATTATTACGCCATGGGCATGACGGAACAGGAAATTCACCAGCCGCTGGTCGGCGTCGCCACCTGCTGGAACGAAGCCGCGCCCTGCAACATTTCCCTGAACCGTCAGGCGCAAGCCGTTAAAACCGGCGTGAAGGCCCAGCAAGGCACGCCGCGCGAATTCACCACCATCACCGTGACCGACGGTATCGCCATGGGCCACGAAGGCATGCGCTCTTCTCTTGCTTCGCGCGAGGCCATCGCTGACACGGTCGAACTGACCATGCGCGGCCACTGCTATGATGCGATCGTGGGCCTTGCAGGTTGTGACAAATCACTGCCCGGTATGATGATGGCAATGATCCGTCTGAACGTGCCGTCTGTATTCTTGTATGGCGGGTCGATCCTGCCGGGCAAGGCCCCTGCCGGTGCCGATGTGCCCGCCGATTTCGCCAGCCGCGATCTGACCGTGCAAGACATGTTCGAAGCCGTGGGTAATTTCCAAAACGGCACGATGTCCGAAGCCGCGCTTGAGATCTTGGAACGCGTCGCCTGCCCAAGTGCCGGTGCGTGTGGCGGCCAGTTTACTGCCAACACGATGGCCTGCGTCTCTGAGGCGATCGGTCTCGCGCTCATGAACTCTTCGGGGATGCCAGCGCCGTACGAATCGCGCGACGCCTATGCAGAGGCGTCTGGCGAAGCGGTCATGAACCTGATCGAGAAAAACATCCGCGCCCGCGACATCTGTACCCGCGAAGCATTCGAAAACGCAGCGCGCATCGTTGCGTGTACTGGCGGGTCGACCAACGCCGGCCTGCACCTGCCCGCAATGGCGCATGAGGCGGGCATCGAATTCTTCCTTGATGACGTGTGCGAAATCTTCCGCGACACGCCTTACTTTGTCGATATGAAGCCCGGCGGTGCCTATGTCGCCAAGGATTTGTACGACGCAGGCGGTGTGCCCGTCGTGATGAAGGAACTGCGCAAGGCAGGTCTGCTCCACGTCGATTGCATGACCGCGTCGGGCCGTTCTATCGGCGAAGAACTGGACATGATCGACCGCGAAGCAGACGGCAAGGTGATCCACTCGGTCGCGAACCCGATCAGCAAAACCGGCGGCGTTGTCGGCCTCAAGGGCAACCTTGCCCCCGAAGGTGCCATCGTGAAAATCGCTGGCATGTCCGAGGACGACATCGTCTTTACCGGCCCTGCGCTGATTTTTGAATGCGAACAGGATGCATTCGAGGCCGTCCAAAAACGCGCCTACAAAGAAGGCGACGTGTTCGTCATCCGCAACGAAGGCCCCGCAGGCGGCCCCGGCATGCGCGAAATGCTGGCAACCACGGCGGCGCTGTCCGGACAGGGCATGGGCAAGAAGGTGGCATTGATCACCGACGGTCGTTTCTCTGGCGCGACGCGGGGCTTTTGCGTGGGTCACGTTGGCCCCGAAGCGGCCCATGGCGGCCCCATTGCCCTGCTGCAAGAGGGCGACATGATCACCCTGAACGCCATTGACGGAACAATCAGCGTCGATATCAGCGACGATGAAATGGCCAAACGCAAGGCGGCATGGCCCGGTGCGCGCAAGACCAACTACCAAAGCGGTGCGCTTTGGAAATACGCCCAATTGGTCGGGCCAACCTATCTGGGGGCGGTCACCCACCCCGGAGCGAAGGCGGAAACCCATGACTACATGGACCTTTAAGGGTCCAGTAGCAGCCCTTGCCCTGTTCACTCTGACCGGTTGCGAAGCCGGTCAGAGGACGAAACTGGTTGAGGGCGTTTTACCGGGGACTGCAAAGCAGGCAGCACGGCCACTGTCACGCGCCCAAATGGCGGGCGACGTAATTTTGGTCGCACCTTCGGGATATTGTATCGACCGCGCCAGCCTGAAGGCACGTTTTGCCGTGATGGCGCGCTGTGACGGCCTGGGTGTTACCTTGGCCGGAAGCGGCGCAGTGCCGCGCGGCCTGATCACCGTCAGCCTGACAGCAAGAAAGCCGGGGCCCTTGCCCAGTGCCGCTCAGACCGCCCAAGCAACACAGCTGGTGGTCGTTGATGCCGTTGAAGAAAGCCAAGACAAAGTGACGTTCCGCGCCCAAGGGCGCATCCCCGTGAGCGGACTTTCTGCGATGCAATGGCGTGGGGTCGCAGCTATTGGCGGTCAGACCGCCGGAATAGCAGTCTATGGGGCAGAACAGTCAGAAATCCTGACGTCAGTCGGCCGAACCATCATGCACCAAATGATCGCACGCAGCATCGAGGCAACACCAAAGCCTGCGCAAACACCAACAAAACGGAAGTGATGTGCCGGGTCACCCGGCCAATTCATTTGATACAAACCCTTTCAACGGATAGAGTTCCGAAAAACAACCGCTACAATAATCGGGGCATCGGGCATTTATGGCCAAATTTGGCATTGAGCTTTTCGACAAGGCACTGTCTGCGCGCGTGATGCGTCGCTGGGCCAAAAAGGCTGACGCAGCCAAAAACGTCGATCTGGAAACACTTCGCAAACAATCAGGTCGGGCGCGGGTGCTGAAAACCCATCTGGATCAGTTGATCCATGTGGCAGAGGAACGTCTGTCTTTGCCGATGGTTGGGTCGAAAAAGTTTTTCAAGCCCCACAATGCCGACTGGTCCTGGCGGCCGCAACTTTGGCGTGGCCCTTTGCCGACACCGGGGTTTTCGTCGGTACAGTCCAAGGCAATGTTGGGCGAAGAAGTCACTGTTTTCCATGACTGTTCGCTGGCTGAATTGGGTGTGCGTCAACTGCGCAATTTACGCGAGGCTGATCTGGCCCCTTATGGTTTGCGCGTGGATGTTTTCCGCTTTAGCGGGTCGTTTCTGTCGCTTGTGCTGGACCTGCCCGATGCCTGCGTCAACGGCCTCAAACGCACGCATCTGTTGCGGATGGACACCATCGTTGAGATGGAAAAACCGATCGAGATTTTCGCCCGCCTTAACATCCGCCACGGGCCGAACACCGAACAGATTGTGCGTGAATTACCGCTGGACCAGCAGGATATCACTGTGGAATTTGATCTGGCCTATTCAAACCTTAATGAAAAACGCGTCGAAAAAGCGTGGATCGATCTGATCTTTGAGGGCCCCGAAATGAACGAGGTCGTATTGCGCGATTTGACCTTCTCGCGGCGTCCCCGCGCCCAGCTTTAGGATCGTTTCCGATGACACAACTCTCGCTAACCAAAACCCGGATGATCGAAGGCACATGGCAAGGTGTCATCACCGGCGCATCTGAAACCAAGCCTGAAATATCGGTCACACATGCGAATGTGTCGGTTCCCGATTTCAAACTTGTCCACAACGACGCGTCCAACCACTGGGTTCTGACCATTCCCATGCCTGCGGCTGCAATCGCGGACGGCATCCAGACAATCCTGATTATCGACCGTCAGGCCGACCAGAAAATCGGCGAGATTGTCATGATCGGCGACGAGGTCTACGGCGTTGACCTGCGCGCAGAGATGGACCTTATGCGCGCAGAGCTTGATATGCTGAAACGCGCCTTTCGCCGCCACTGCGTAGAAACCAGTTAGTCTCGCACTTTCGGAATTCCTGCGGCGGGATCGGACGGCACACTTTAGCCGCGGCGCAATGACAAAGGGGCTGACCATCACTGGCCAGCCCCTTGTCGTTTCACATACAGATCAAACGCCTCAGCGTTGGATCATTCCTTAGGGCCAAGCGCCGACAGACCTTTAAGAATATCAATGGCATAGGCCAGCTGGTAATCCTCTTCGCGCAGGGCGGCTGCGTCTTCGGCTTTGGCTCTGTCCTCCATGATCTGCTCGATCTGGTCCTCTGACAGGCTGTCATTGTTCAGACTTCCGCGCAAATCGGCCTCGGACCGCAAGGGGCGGCGGCCTGCGTCAGTGTCTTCTTCGGTTGCGGGTTTTGCCGGGGGCTGTGCCACGATGATGTCTGGCGATACGCCAAGCGCCTGAATGGAACGGCCCGATGGTGTGTAGTACCGCGCCGTCGTCAGACGCATGGCCCCTTCACCACGCAAAGGCATGATGGTCTGAACCGACCCTTTGCCAAAACTTTTCGTGCCCACGACAATCGCACGACGGTGATCTTGCAACGCACCCGCTACAATTTCCGACGCCGAGGCAGAGCCGCCGTTGATCAGGACCACAATCGGTTTGCCCTGCGCCAGATCGCCCGGTGTTGCGTTCGTCCGGTCGCCATCACCTGCGTCACGGCCACGGGTGCTGACGATTTCGCCTTCTTCCAGAAACGCGTCGGACACAGCGATCGCTTGGTTCAGCAAGCCACCCGGGTTGTTGCGCAGGTCGATCACGATGCCGCTGACATTGTCAATTCCGCCTGCCTCTTTGATCTGTTCTTCCAGACCTTCTTTCAGCTTTGGATAGGTCTGTTCGTTAAAGGTCGTGACGCGCATCACAACAGCATTGCCCACAGTACGGGCGCGCACAGCGGTCAGTTGGATCGTGTCGCGGATCAAGGAAACATCAAACGGTTCTGTTTCGCCTTCGCGCACCACGGTAATCACGATCTCGGACCCGACCGGACCACGCATCAGTTCAACCGCGTCATCCAACGTCAGGCCAAGCAGGCTTTCGCCATCAACGTGGGTGATGAAATCGCCCGCCTCGATGCCCGCCTCAGAGGCTGGCGTGCCATCGATCGGCGAGACGACTTTAACAAAGCCCTCTTCTTGTGTGACTTCGATGCCAAGACCGCCAAATTCGCCACGCGTCTGGTCGCGCATTTTCAGCGCGTCTTTCGGCGACAGATAGCTCGAGTGTGGATCGAGCGAGGTCAACATGCCATTGATCGCTGCCTCGATCAGCTCTTCGGTGTCGACTTCTTCGACGTATTGCGCGCGAATGCGTTCGAAAATGTCGCCAAACAGATCCAGTTGATCATATATATTGCCAGCCTTGGCAGATTCTTGCGCCAGCAAGGGACCCGCAATCTGTGTCGTCGCGATCACGCCTGCCAGCGTGCCACCAACGGCTGCCATAACAAACTTCTTCATATGCTCGTTCATCCTTATTCGGTTCGGAACCACGCCTGCGGGTCCTGTGGAATATTATTCTCTCTTACTTCTATATAGAGCGTTTCTGAACGCTCTACGCCAGCCCCATCACCATTTGGTGACAAAGCGTCGCCATTCGTTGCCCCTGGCCCGCCCATCAGCCCGATCGGCGTGTCTGCACCAATCACCTGACCGGCCACGCCGTACACTAGATCAAGCCCCGCCAACACAAACAGAGTGTTGGCACGTGGTTCAAGAATGATCACGTTGCCCAAATCAAGCAGTGGCCCTGTATAACGGATCGTGGCCGCCGTGGGTGTTGTCACAATCGCACGCGGTCGCGTCGCCAGAATAATGCCGGGACGGGTGATGCCCGCTGCGTCTGTCTCGTTGGCGCGGCGCAGGACCAGCCCCTGCACGGGCAGCGCCAAATCACCAATCTGACCCTCAAAATTTAACGGGCCGGGTTCAATTTGATCCGATGTCATCTCGGACAGCCCGCTGGCAAAGCCGGATAGCGTTTCCGAGGTTGATATCAAAATCGCCGTGCGTACCGGATCTTCGGTAAAGCGCATGGGCAGATCAGTACGGTTCGCCATGGCCTGATTCAGCTCGGTTCGGGCGCGTTGTATTTCGGTCAGCCCTTGCTGAAGTCGTTCGGCCGCATCGGATTGCAAGAGGCGCAGGGTTTTGACTTCTTCAAGATCACTGCGCAGCGCATCGGCCCGGGTGTTCAACGCCGGCGTCAGTTCCGCCAGCAACATACCTGCACGCGCAGTCCCAACTGGCCCTTGCGGGTGCAAAAACAACGTCGGCGACGGGGTGCCACCGATGCTTTGCAAGACGCCCAACAACTGCGCGACCTCACCGTCACGCGATTGCAACCGCTTGTTCAACTGCGCCTCGTTGATCGCGGCCTGCCGCAGACCTTCGCGCATGGCACCCAGCCCGATCTCGAACGCCTGAATGGTCTGCGTCAACGCCTTGACCCTGTCGCGCGCACCATCGGCGGCCTCAAGCTGGGCCGATGCGGATTCTAGTTCAACCATGGCGCGGCGGGCTTGATCGGCAGCCTCGGATGCCGCAACGGTACCTATCGGCCAGACCAGCAACACAAGGGCGCACCAGCGTATCATCCCAGCAGCGACTTTCCTGTCATCTCGGCAGGTTTTTCCAAGCCCATCAATTGCAAAATGGTCGGGGCAAGATCGGCCAACCGCCCCTGACACAAACGGGCACCATCGGGCGCGCCGACCACGGCAACCGGTACCGGGTTTAGCGTGTGCGCCGTATGGGCACCCCCGGTTTCAGGGTCGATCATCATCTCGCAATTGCCGTGATCTGCCGTGATGACCATCGCGCCACCTGCGGCCTCGAGGGCCGTCAAAACGCGGCCAAGCCCCGCATCAACGGCCTCGCACGCGGCGATGGCGGCATCCAGATCGCCGGTATGCCCGACCATATCCGGGTTTGCATAGTTTACGACGATCAGATCATAGCCGTCTTGGATGGCACCCACCAATTGATCCGTAACCTCGGGGCAGGACATCTCGGGCTGCATGTCATAAGTCGCAACATTTGGCGATTTGGGCATGCAACGGTCTTCGCCCGTGGCGGGCGCTTCTGCGCCTCCGTTCAAGAAAAACGTCACATGGGGGTATTTTTCAGTCTCGGCCACACGGAATTGCCGCAGCCCATGCTGTGCGACCCAAGCGCCAAGCGTGTTCACGATCGCAGGCTTGGGATACATCGTCGTCATATAGGCCATATGTTCGTCAGAGTATTCAGCCATCCCCATCAAGGCGGCCCAGTGCGGGCGCGGGCCTGTTTCAAAGGCGCTGAAGTCAGGCGCACCGATGGCCGCCATAACCTCGCGGGCGCGGTCGGCGCGGAAATTCAGGCAGAACAGTGCATCGCCGTCTGCGGCACCTTTGTACCCATCAAGCACTGTGGCCGCGATGAATTCGTCGTTCTCACCACGTGCGTAGGCGGCATTCACAGCATCAGGCGCGGTTTCCGCCGTGCCGCCCTGTGCGTGAACGATGGCCTCAAATGCCTTGGCGACGCGGTCCCACCGGTTGTCCCGGTCCATTGCGAAATAGCGCCCAGTGACCGTGGCGACCCTGACGCCCTCGGGTAATTCATCCATCAATGTCTCAAAATAACCAAGCGCCGAGCGCGGGGCGACATCGCGCCCATCGGTCAGCGCGTGGATCACAACCGGAATACCCTGCGCCCGCAACGCTTTGACCGCCGCAAGCATATGGGTCAGATGCCCATGCACGCCACCATCGGACACAAGCCCCAAAAGATGCGCTGTCCCGCCGGTTTCCTTTAGCTTTTCAATGAAATCCAGCAGCGGCGGATTCGTCGCAAAACTGCCTTGTTCGATCGCAAGATCAATCTGGCCAAGATCCATGGCAACCACCCGGCCTGCGCCGATGTTTGTATGGCCCACCTCTGAATTGCCCATCTGCCCTTGGGGCAGACCCACATCGGGGCCGAATGTCGTAAGGGTCGCATTGGGGCACGTCTGCATAATCCGGTCGAAATTGGGCGTTTTTGCCAGCAAAGGTGCATTGCCTTCGGCGACGTCACTCAACCCCCAGCCATCAAGAATACACAATACGACAGGTTTAGGATGGGTCATCTGCACGCGGCTCCGGTGATGGTCGTCATTTTGCGTCTTTTAGCGGCTGCGGGCGCGATGGTGAACCCAATTCAACCAAGATTAAAATCTTGTATGGTTCACGAGGTCCAAAACAAAGCGCTCCCCTTGCCCTAGGCGTCTGCTTTGGTCATAACAACAGCGCACAGAGCCAAGGATGCCGCTATGACATTGCAAGCCCCCGAGACCCGTATCGTCAACACATGGCGCGTCGCCTGCGACGGAGCCGAAGGCGCTTTGGGTCATCCGCGTGTCTGGTTGCAAATCCCGCAGGACAAAGGCTGGGTCGAATGCGGCTATTGCGACTGCAAATTCGTGCATCAGAATTTTGAGGGCAAAGTCTGATCAAAGCCGCGAAATGGCTTGGCTTTTTTGCATTTGTGCCGGTGCTTTATCTGGTAGCGGCCATTATTGGCGCTGTCGTTCCCGGCCCGTCTGATCCTGATAACAGTACCAAAACCCGAGAGGTTTTGCTGGTCAGTGGTCCCATCCATTATGATCTTTTGCTGCCATTGGACGCCGTGACCACGGCGCGCTTTGCCCCGTTGACGGAAACGGGCGTTGATCTGGGCCACCCAGCGGCAAAGTGGCTGATCATCGGCTGGGGCGCGCAGGAATTTTATGCGCAGACCCCCACCTATAGGGACCTGAGCTTTTCAACGCTTTGGCGTGGGATCATCGGGGACAGTTCCGTACTGAGGGCCGATATCGTCGGCACCCTGCGCGATGATCTGCCGCTGCGCCGATTGAAACTGACCGAATCGGAATACATCAAATTGATCGAAAACATCGTGGCTGACCTTGATCTGGACGCCGACGGCTTGCCCCTTCGGCTGGAGGGGGCGGGTTTCACGCAAACCGACGGGTTTTACAGGACAAAAGGCAGGTTCAACATTCTACGCACCTGCAATGTCTGGATCGGAGAGCAACTGCGGGCCGCAGGCCTGCGCTTTGGTCTTTGGACGCCGATGCCCCTGTCGGTCAGTCTGTCCTTTGATCTATACCAAGGCGAGTGACGCTGGCTGCGGGACGCTCCGCGGGGAGTTTATTTGGCAAAATGAAGACGCGGTTGCGCGATAAGTCTGCTGGCAGGCCCGGCGGCTTCGTGGCAAAAGAGACCCAATCAATTAAGGGAGCACCGACATGTCCGGCACATTTGGCAAGGGTCACCATCTGCATCTGATCGACGGGTCGGCGTTTATTTTCCGCGCCTATCATGCGCTGCCGCCGTTGACGCGCAAGTCGGACGGGCTGCCCATCGGGGCCGTGGCCGGATTTTGCAACATGCTGCAACGCTATGTCGAAGGGAACCACGGGCCGGATGCGCCGACCCATGTTGCCGTGATTTTCGACAAGGGCAGCCACACGTTTCGCAACGACATGTATGATCTTTACAAGGCCAATCGCGAGGCGATGCCCGAGGATTTGCGCCCGCAGATCCCCCTGACGCGGGACGCGACAGAGGCGTTCAATATCGCCTGCAAGGAAAAGGAAGGCTATGAGGCGGATGATATTATCGCCACATTGGCCGTGCAGGCACGTGCTGCTGGCGGGCGCTGCACCATCATCAGTTCCGACAAGGACTTGATGCAACTGGTCGGTGACGGCGTCGAAATGCTGGACGCGATGAAGAACAAGACCATTGATCGCGAGGGGGTTTTCGAAAAGTTCGGCGTGTATCCCGAACGGGTCGTCGATGTGCAGGCCCTTGCAGGCGATTCCGTTGACAATGTGCCCGGTGCGCCGGGAATCGGGATCAAGACTGCCGCCTTGCTAATCAATGAATATGGCGATCTGGATGCCTTGCTGGACCGCGCCGAAGAGATCAAACAGCCCAAGCGGCGGCAGACGTTGATCGACAATGCGGACCAGATCCGCCTGTCGCGCAAATTGGTGCAACTGGACGAAGATACACCGCTGGATTTCACGCTGGATGATCTTGAGGTGCGCGACCCTGATCCAGACAAGCTGCTGGGGTTTCTGGCAGAAATGGAATTCCGGACCTTGTCGAAACGGGTCGCCGAAATTTTGGGCAAAGAGGCCCCTGTCATCGAAGCTCCTGCCGTTCCGGATGCCCCCGCAATGGCGGATATTCCGTTTGAAACCGCGGAATACGTGCAAGTCAGTGATGCCGCCGCGTTGCAGGCCTGGATCGACCAGATTTACGAATTTGGCTATGTCGCCGTGGACACCGAGACCACTGGCCTGGATGAAATGGTCGCCGAGCTGGTCGGCATTTCGCTATGTGTCGAACCCGGCAAGGCCTGTTACGTCCCGCTGATTCACAAGGCCCACTCAGGCGACGACCTGTTCGGTTCGGATGATCTGGCGGAGGGGCAGATCGCAACCGAGGAAGCCTTGCGCCTTCTGACGCCGATGCTTGAAGATCCGGCGATCATGAAAATCGGTCAGAATATGAAATATGACAGCAAGATTTTCGCCCAGGTTGGCATCAAGGTCGCGCCGATTGATGACACGATGCTGATGTCCTATGTGATGCACGCTGGTCTGCATGGCCACGGGATGGATGCCCTGTCGGAACGGTATCTTGGACACACGCCGATCCCGATCAAGCCGTTGCTGGGCTCCGGCAAATCAGCAATCACCTTTGACAAGGTGCCACTGGAACAGGCTGTGCCCTATGCCGCCGAAGACGCCGATATCACCTTGCGTCTGTGGCAATTGTTCAAGCCACAACTGCACCGCGTTCAAGTGACCAGAGTGTATGAAACCCTTGAACGTCCACTTGTTCCGGTCTTGGCCGCGATGGAACGGTCGGGCATCAAGGTGGACCGCGATACACTTAGCCGCATGTCGAAAGCCTTTGCGCAAAAGATGGCAGGGCTTGAGGATGAAATTTACGAACTCGCGGGGCGCAAGTTCAACGTCGGCTCGCCTAAGCAACTTGGCGAAATCCTGTTCGACGAGATGGGGCTTGAGGGCGGCAAAAAGGGCAAGACGGGGGCCTATGCCACGGGCGCAGATGTGCTGGAAGACCTTGCGACGGAACATGACCTGCCGGGTCGTATTCTAGACTGGCGGCAACTGTCCAAGCTGAAGTCGACCTATACGGATGCTCTTCAGGATCACATCAACAAAGACACCGGCCGCGTTCATACGTCGTATTCCATCGCAGGCGCGTCAACGGGGCGTTTGGCGTCGACCGATCCTAACTTGCAGAACATCCCGATCAGGAGCGAGGAAGGCCGCCGCATTCGAGAGGCCTTCGTCGCAGAAGAAGGCAAGGTGCTGGTCGCGCTGGATTATTCCCAGATCGAATTGCGTATTCTGGCGCATATCGCCGACATTCCCCAACTGAAACAAGCATTCAAAGATGGCATCGACATTCACGCACTGACCGCGTCAGAAATGTTTGGTGTGCCTCTGGACGAGATGACGCCAGACATCCGCCGGCAAGCAAAGGCGATCAACTTTGGCGTCATTTACGGTATCTCGGGTTTTGGTCTGGCACGCAATCTGCGCATTCCACGGGCCGAAGCGCAGGGGTTCATAGACCGCTATTTCGAACGCTTCCCCGGCATTCGCACCTATATGGATGACACCAAAGCATTTGCCAAAGAACACGGCTATGTGCAGACCCTGTTTGGCCGCAAGATCAACACCCCCGAGATCGCTGCCAAAGGGCCCCGCGCCGGTTTCGCGCAGCGCGCGGCGATCAACGCGCCGATCCAAGGGACTGCTGCCGATGTGATCCGCCGCGCAATGATCCGCATGCCCGACGCGATAAAGGATATCCCAGCGACGATGCTGCTACAGGTCCATGATGAACTGCTGTTCGAGGTCGAAAAAGGGTCCGAAGATGCGTTGATCAACGCCGCACGCGACGTGATGGAAAACGCATCGGAACCTGTCGTAAAGCTGGATGTAAAGCTGACCGTCGATGCAGGCAAAGGGGCCAACTGGGCCGAGGCGCATTAAGGTTAAAGGCCTAAGCGCCCTTTACCATTCGAGCGACAAGCCTGCGGGCAAGGGGGGCGACGAAAAGCACCGTTGGAAAAGCCACCAGCCAGCTTGCCCCCCACGCGCCCATCCACAGGCCGAAAATCCCGTCAACCATGCCTGTCGCGCGCAGCGTGGCGATCCCCGACACAATCAGGGACATCAGCCCTGACAAAATGAAACCGAACAAGACCGGTGCAAAACGGGGGGAGATCATAGCAATTTCATCCAGTCCAAGCTGTTTTCAGTCACGGGACCGGGGTGGTATTCACCGCTGACCCAACCGGCGTAATCGCAGGCTTTCATGGTTTTGAAAAGGGCTGCAAAATCAACCTGCCCACTTCCGGATACTATGTCGGGGGCCGAGCGGTCCGGCGCGTCGCCAATTTGCACATGGCAGATATTTTCGTGACATTTCTCAAAGACTTTGACCGCATCGCCATGGATCATCTGGGCGTGATAGCTGTCATATTGCAGCCCGACATTGGCCTGATCCACGGCGTGTATAATGTCTTGGGCAAGTTGGTAATCATTCAGAAAATAACCCGGCATCGCGACCGGATTAAGCGGCTCGATCGTGAGGGCTATGCCCTTGGGCGCAGCAGCCGAGGCCCAGATCAAATTGCTGATGAAGGTATCTGTCGCCGCAGTTCCGGACCCGTCGCCCGCCATGACATGCACGAATTTCACGTTCAAAGCTTCGGCATAGCGGTACACGCGGATCATGTCGGCGCGAAACCGGGCGACCAGTTCCGGCATTGCTGCAAAGCCACGCGGCCCACCCGTATAATTCGGCGGTGGCGCATTGATCAAGATCAGGTCAAGACCGTGCGTCAGACAGGCACGCTGCGTCTCTTTGACGGCAACATCATAGGGGAACAGCACTTCGACAGCCGCAAACCCGGCCTTAGCAGCCGCTTCAAAACGATCCAGATAGGGCAGTTCCTGCCACAGGAGACTTAGATTAGCAGCAGGTTTCATCGGCTCTCGTCATGTCATGCGCACCGTCTTGTAGAATTTTGGCAAAGGTCCGGCAATAAGGCAGTTCCTAAAGATGTCGCAATGTGATGAACGATCAGTCGGGCAGATCCTCTGACGGGATAATCCCGAAAAATGCGCCCTGTGACCAGACGCCAAACCAACCCTCGTGATGAACACCCAGATCTACCAGCCGGTAAAAGCTTTTGCGGTCGATCAGCGCCTCGAGGTTGCGGCGGATGCGCACATAGGGCGACGGTTCGCCAGTTTCCTCGTCGCGCACAACGCGGATCGGCAGGTCTGGTCCGGCGACCGCCGTGTCGTCAAGGTTCGTCAGAAAGGTCAGCACCTGATCGCGGCCTTCGCCCTTGGCGTCAAAATCAATCGCCACGAAAGGCGCGTCTTCGACGGTGATGCCGACCTTTTCCACGGGCGTGACAAGGAAGTATTTGTGGTCTTCGCGGATCAGAATCGATGCGAACAATTTGACCAATCCACGCCGTCCGATGGGCGTGCCTTCATGAAACCACGTGCCATCGCGTTTGATTTGCATGTCCAGATCACCACAAAACGGTGGATTCCACTTTTCTACAGGCGGCAATCCGCGTGTTTTGCCAGCAGAAACAGAGGCTGCAAGGCTTGCTGCGGTCGGGGTAACGGTTTTTTGTCCACTCATTGCTTTTGCCATTTCCAGTTCACGAGATACACTTACACTTAACAGACATAACCCAGAGGACGCAAAAGTCATGACCGAAGCCAGCAATATGGTCGCCGATATTGAAACACTCGGTGAAAAACTGGCGCAGGCCAAGGCGTCGATTACCAACAGGTTTATCGGGCAGGAACGGGTTGTCGACCTGACACTGACCGCATTGCTGTGTGGCGGCCACGGGTTGCTGATCGGTTTGCCGGGTCTGGGCAAGACGCGCCTTGTCGAAACGCTAAGCACCGTGATGGGGCTGCATGGCAACCGCGTCCAGTTCACGCCCGATCTGATGCCCGCCGACATTCTAGGATCAGAGGTGTTGGACACCGCCGCCGACGGCAGCCGCGCGTTCCGCTTTGTTGAAGGGCCGATCTTTTGCCAGTTGCTGATGGCCGATGAAATCAACCGCGCGTCGCCACGCACCCAGTCCGCCCTGCTGCAAGCGATGCAGGAAAAGACAGTGACTGTCGCAGGGCAGGACCGCCCTCTTGGCAAGCCGTTTCATGTGTTGGCCACGCAAAACCCGATTGAACAAGAAGGCACCTACCCCCTGCCGGAAGCGCAGCTTGACCGTTTTCTGGTTCAGATCGACGTCGCCTATCCCGACCGCAAAACCGAACGCGATATTTTGATGGCCACCACAGGCGACAGCGACGCGCAGGCGACGCAGGTCTTCACCGCCAACGAACTGTTGGCCGCGCAAACCCTGCTGCGGCGGATGCCCGTCGGGGATTCTGTGGTCGAAATGATCCTTGATCTGGTCCGCGCCTTCCGCCCGAACGAGGCCGACGCCAGCCAGCAAGTTCGCGATACCGTTGCTTGGGGCCCCGGCCCCCGCGCCGCCCAAGCGTTGATGCTGACCGTGCGTGCCCGCGCCCTGCTGCAAGGCCGCCTGGCACCGTCTGCCGAAGACGTCATCGACATGGCGCGCCCGGTGTTAAGCCACCGCATGGCGCTGAACTTTGCAGCGCGGGCACGCGGCGATAACCTGCATGATCTGATCGACGCAACAGCGGCCAGCCTGACCGGGAAAAAGGCCGCAGCGTGAGCAATCCCGCCACCCTGCGCGCCACTGCCGAAGATCAGGCAGCACGTTTTCCGGCGCTGCTGGCACGTGCAGAACATCTGGCGGGCGCTGTCCTGCTGGGTGCGCATGGTCGTCGCCGCGCAGGTGTGGGGGATGATTTCTGGCAATACCGCCCCGCACAGCAAGGTGACAGCCGCCGCCGCATAGATCACCGAAGATCGGCGATGGGCGATCAGGAATTTGTGCGTGAACGCGAATGGCAGATTGCGCAATCAGTGATGTTGTGGGTCGATCAGGGGGCGTCGATGCGCTTTCGCTCTGACCCCAAGCTACCCGAAAAAGCCGACCGCGCGCGTTTGCTAGGTCTAGCCGTGGCGATCTTGTTGCAACGCGGCGGCGAACGCGTCGGGCTGACCGGTACTGCCCTTCCGCCACGCTCGGGCACGCCGCAAATCCTGCGGCTGGCCGAAGCTTTTTGTCTGGACGATGCCACCGATTATGCACCACCGGAACATCGCGCGATGATCCCTCATGCACGGGCTGTTTTCATCTCGGACTTTATGGGCGATCTGGACGGCGTGACGCTGGCCCTGACCAAAGCAGCCGACCGCGGTGTGCGCGGGGTTCTGTGCCATGTTCTTGATCCCTCGGAAGAGGCGTTTCCGTTCACAGGGCGCACCATATTCGAGAGCATGGGCGGCACGATCAGCCACGAGACATTGAAGGCAAACGACCTGAAATCGCGCTATCTGGAACGGCTGGCTGAGCGCAAGGCAGAGCTGCAAAGGCTCTGTGCCTTGACCGGGTGGCACTATGGTTTGCACCATACAAATGCCTCGGCGCAATCGGCACTTTTGTGGTTATATTCAGCGCTTGATACGCGCACGGGGGCGGCAGCATGACGGTTTTAGGCGGCATCGGTTTTTCGGCCCCGTGGCTTTTGCTGGGGCTTTTGGCGCTGCCGATCCTCTGGCTGATCCTGCGCGCCGTTCCCCCAGCACCGATCCGCCGCCGCTTTCCTGGTGTTGCGCTTTTGCTGGGCCTCAAGGATTCCGAAACGGTGTCTGACCGCACGCCGTGGTGGTTGTTGCTGTTGCGCATGCTGGCGGTGGCTGCGATCATCATCGGCCTTGCCGGACCGATCCTGAACCCCGAAGAACAGCAGGCCGACGGGTCCGGCCCCTTGCTGATCGTGCTGGACGGATCATGGGCTGGGGCCACCCGCTGGACGCAACAAGCGCAGGTGATTGACGCGCAACTGACCCGTGCCGCCCGCGCCAACCGCACTGTTGGTTTCTTGACGCTGACCCGCCCCGAAGAACCGGCCTTTCAATCGGCGGATGTGTGGCGGACCCGGCTTGCCGGATTGCGCCCTGCACCGTGGCAACCCTCGGTCGGGAACATAACGCGCGCCGCTGAGATTGCGGGTACCTTGGAGCCGTTCGATACCCTTTGGTTTAGCGATGGGCTGGGGTTTGACGGGCGTCAGGATATGCTGGCCGCGCTGCAGGATCGCGGGTCGGTCGAGGTATATCAAACCGGTGCTAACGTCATCGCCATGGCCCCCGCCACCTATCAGGATGGTGCGATCACCCTGACCGCCAAGCGCGCCGTTGCAGGCACCGCCCGCGAGGTTACGCTGAACGCCCAAGGCCGCGATCCGGCAGGGAACGCCCGCATTCTGGCGACCGTCCCCGCCACCTTTGATGAAAGCGCCCTTGAGGCGACCGCCCAGCTTGCCCTGCCCGCAGAACTGCGTGCGCGGATTACGCGGTTCGACATCGCGGGGCAGCGGTCAGCAGGGGCGACAACGCTGGTCGATGACGGACTGCGCCGCCGCGAGGTCGCGCTGATTGCAGGGCGCGATGGCCGCGAAGGGTTGGAGCTGTTGTCGCCATTGCATTACATTGAACAGGCCTTGGCCCCGACCGCTGATCTGATTGACGGATCACTCGGGGATATCCTGCCGGCTAACCCCGATGTGATCGTGCTGGCCGATGTGGCGACCCTGTCGGATGCCGAACAAGCCCCGCTGATCGAGTGGATTGAAAACGGCGGCATGCTGGTGCGGTTTGCAGGCCCTCGCATCGCCGCCAGCGATATTTCACGCGACACCGAAGATCCGCTGATGCCTGTGCGCCTGCGTGCCGGTGGCCGCAGTGTCGGTGGCGCGATGAGCTGGGGGGAGCCGAAATCCCTTGATGCATTCCGCGACAGTTCCCCGTTTTTCGGGCTTGAGGTGCCGAGCGATGTGGTCGTGTCCGCCCAAGTCGTGGCCCAGCCTGATCCCACGCTGGCCAACCGCGTGATCGCATCGCTTAGCGACGGCACGCCGCTGGTCACGCGCAAGGCGCTTGGCCAAGGGCAAATCGTGTTGTTTCACGTCACTGCAACCGCTGAATGGTCCACCTTGCCGCTGTCGGGCCTGTTCGTTCAAATGATGGAACGGCTGGCCATTTCGTCGTCCTCGGCCAGTATTAATGCGCAGGATTTGCAAGGCACTACATGGACGCCGCTGCGTGTGATGGACGGGTTCGGATTGCTTGAAGACGCCGGAAATCTACCCGGCGTTGACGGGGCCGATCTGGCAAGCGCCGCCACAGGGCCCGACCTGCAACCCGGCATCTATGCCTCTGGCGACCGGCGCATTGCGCGCAATGTGGTCACGGCGCAAACTGTGCTGTCACCCGCGACTTGGCCTAGTGATGTTCCCGTGCGCGGCCTGTTTGTTGCGCCGGAAAAACCCTTGGCCGGATGGCTGCTGAGCCTGTCGATCCTGTTGTTGCTTGCTGATGTTGTGGCGTCCTTGGCACTGTCGGGTCGCTTGCTGAAACGCAGCAATGCAGCGGCGGTTATTCTGTTGGGTCTGCTCTACATGCCTGCCCCGGCGGACGCCCAAGACGCCGATGCCTTTGCCCTGAACGCCACCGCCGAGATGACGCTGGCCTATGTCGTCACTGGCAACAGCCCTGTCGATGAGATGTCAGAGGCAGGGCTGCGCGGCCTGTCCGACACGCTGTTTTTCCGGACATCGGTTGAACCTGCCGATCCTATCGGGGTTGATCTGGAACGGGATGAACTGGCGTTTTTTCCGATGCTCTATTGGCCGATCACGCCCGATCAACCGCGCCCCTCGGGCGATGCCTATGCCAAGCTGAATGACTATCTGCGTTCCGGCGGGCTGATCCTGTTTGACACCCGTGATGCAAATATCGCAGGGTTCGGCGCGGCCAGCCCGAACGGGCGCAAGCTGCAAGATCTGGCAGCGCCGCTTGATATTCCACCGCTGGAACCGTTGCCAAGCGATCACGTTCTGACGCGCACATTCTATCTGCTTCAGGATTTCCCCGGTCGCCACATTGGCCGCGATGTCTGGGTCGAAGCAGCCCCGCCTGATGCTGAACAGATTGAAGGCATGCCGTTTCGCAACCTTAACGACGGGGTCACGCCCGTGGTGATTGGCGGCAATGATTGGGCTGCCGCGTGGGCCGTGGCGCGGGGCGGGGCTCCTATGGTCCCTATCGGGCGCGGTTTCGCGGGGGAACGGCAGCGCGAACTTGCCTACCGTTTTGGGGTCAATCTGGTCATGCATGTGCTGACCGGCAATTATAAATCCGATCAGGTTCATGTGCCTGCGCTTTTGGACAGGTTAGGCCAATGACCTCTACAATCGTCTTTGATCCGCTTATCCCCATGGTGCTTTTGGCTGTCGTGGCACTGGTTGCCTTGGCCGCTGTCGTGCTGGCCGTGATCCGTGGCTTGCAAGGCTGGGCGCTGCGCGGACTGGCCATGCTGGTGGTGATCGCGGCGCTTTCAGGCCCGTCCTTCCAGCAAGAAGACCGCGCGCCGCTGACCGACATCGTCATCATGCTTGAAGACAGCAGTGCCAGCCAGAAACTGTCAGACCGCGCGACCCAAAGCACGGATGCAGCAGATGCACTGGCTGCGCAAATCCAAGGGCGCGCAAACACCGAATTGCGCCGCGTCACGGTGCCCGATGGTGCGGGCGATACCGGTACACTGCTGATGACCGCCCTAGGCGATGCCTTGGCCGAGGAGCCCCGCGCGCGGATTGCAGGCATACTGGCAATCAGTGACGGGCGGATTCATGATGCTGACCTGCCTGTCGATCTGCCCGCGCCGATGCATTTGCTGATGACAGGCAAAGAAACCGATTGGGATCGCCGCCTGTCTGTGCGCAACGCCCCTGCCTTTGCGATCATCGGTGAACCGGTCACGCTGACCCTGCGGATCGACGATATGGGGGCCGCGCCCACGGATGGCGGGTTGGCGCGGCTTGATATCTCGGTTGATGGTGAGGAACCGCAATCGTTTCGTGTGCCTGTCGGTCAGGACCTTGATCTGCCCGTGACCCTGCCCCATGGCGGGCGCAACGTCATCCGCTTTTCCTTGCCCGAAGCGCCCGGCGAACTGACCGATCGCAACAACGCCGCCCTGATCCAGATGAACGGTGTGCGTGACCGCCTGCGGGTGCTGCTGGTCA
The DNA here is from genome assembly GCF_041552635.1 of Sulfitobacter sp. Lineage (GTDB taxonomy): Bacteria > Pseudomonadota > Alphaproteobacteria > Rhodobacterales > Rhodobacteraceae > Sulfitobacter. The sequence goes on along the minus strand of NZ_JBFEKM010000058.1, from coordinate 1,250 downwards.
GCGGTGAACCGCATCAGGGCGGGCGTACATGGCGCAATCTTTTGAAATCCGACAGCTCTGTTGATCTGGTGCATTTCACCATCCTGCGCCCCCCTGAAAAACAAGATGGCGTGCCTGTGGATGAACTGTCGTTGATCGCATTCCCCACCCGCGAATTGTTCATGGAAAAGATTGAGGATTTCGATCTGATCATCTTTGACCGCTACAAACGTCGCGGTATTCTGCCCTCGCTTTATCTTGAGAATGTCGCCAATTATGTACGGCAAGGTGGTGCCGTGCTGGTCGCTGCGGGTGCGGATTTTACCAGCGCCGACAGCATCTTTCGATCGCCCCTTGGCGAGGTCTTGCCCGCCACGCCGTCTGCACGGGTGATCGAAGAACCCTATCTGCCAATCGTGTCCGATTTGGGCCAGCGACATCCGGTGACCACAGACCTGCCCGGTCGCGGCGATTGGGGCCGCTGGCTGCGCCAGATCGACGTGACAGCCCCCCAAGGTACGGTGGTCATGACCGGTCAGGACGACCGCCCGCTGCTGGTCCTGAACCGCGTTGACGAAGGCCGCGTCGCGTTGCTGGCGTCGGATCATGCGTGGCTTTGGAACCGTGGCTACGAAGGTGGCGGCCCGCAGCTGGAACTGCTGCGCCGTTTGGCCCATTGGATGATGAAAGAACCCGAGCTTGAGGAAGAGGCGCTGACCGCCACCGCCGAAGGCCAGACCATGCGTATCATCCGCCGCACCCTTGGCGAAACAGTGCCGCCCGTCACGGTGACCACGCCTGATGGCAGCACCGTCACGATCCCCTTGACACAATCCGCCCCCGGCGTGTTCGAAGGCATTTTTGAGGGTCCTGAAATCGGCCTCTATCGACTGGAAAACGCCGATCAGGTCACCGTCATCGGCCTTGGCCCCGCTGCGCCCAAAGAATTCGTCGAAACAATTGCAAGCGGCGATACGATGGCCCCCATTCTTGCCGCGATGCGCGGCGGTGTCGCACGAATAGAAGACGGACTGCCCCGCATTCGCGAGGTTCGTTCAGGCCGCCCTGCTGCAGGACGCGGCTGGATCGGTCTGACCCCACGCAATGCATATGAAACCCGCGATGTGCGGCAAACGCCAATCCTGCCGGGCTGGCTGGTTCTGTTGCTCAGTGCAGCCCTGATCGTCGCTGCATGGCTGCGCGAAGGACGGCGCAGCTAGGCGCTTTATTGCAGTCTGATTTCCACCTCGGCGCTGCGCCCGCGCGCGTCT
>NZ_JBFEKM010000057.1:0-22170 GCF_041552635.1 Sulfitobacter sp. | reverse complement strand
TTCCGGCGCTTGTTTGGGAACCTCGAAGGTTGGGTCGACAGCGGCGATGCCCGTGTGTGGACACAGCGCGCCGTGCTGCCGTCGATCTCGGCGTCGTGCTATGCGTCTATCCACACAGGCGTGGCCCCGGCCGAACACGGGTGCACCGGCAACGGCAATGTTTTCCGCCTGAAACACAAGGACGTCTTTGCCCAAACCCGCGCGGCTGGCGGAGTCACCGGTGCCGTGGCCCATTCCTTCTGGTCCGAGTTCTTCAACCGCCATCCCTTCGACTATGTCCGCGACATCGAATATGATGAACCGGACAGTGACACGATCAACCACGGTCGGTTCCACACCATGACCGGCTATGGCCTGATCAACCAGATGACCCCGTCTGACGTCGATCTGTTCGGCACCCTGACCAATCTGGCTCACCGGTTTGATCTGGACTACGGCATGTTGCACACCTGCACGCTGGACAGTATGGGCCACCGCTTTTTCCATGATTGTCAGGAAATGGACCACGCCTGCGCTGTGATGGACGAGATGCTGGCCCCCTTTATCCCGCGCTGGCGTGCGATGGGCTATGAGGTCATCGTGACCGCAGATCATGGCCAAGATGATCGCGGCCATCACGGCGGGCGCGGCGCGTTGCAGCAGGAAACCGCGCTATATTACTTTGGCGATGCCAAAGGTCCCTCAGAGGATACGGTCATTGACCAGTTGCAACTTGCCCCGACCATTCTGGGCCGGCTTGGGGCACCCGTGGCAGATACGATGAAAGCCAAATCGTTCCTAAGCTAGGGCTTCCAGTCGCGGTTCAAGTCGCAGGCCATTCCCCTGCACCTAGCTTGCCAACCGCATCGACCACCCGATCAAAGAAAGCAGCCGCCCTGCGCGACATGACCCGCGCGCGCAGGCAGCCATGTACTAAACCCGCCTCTTCGACCCAGAACGCCTGCCCACCAGCGGCAAGAATGGCATCGCGGTAGGCTTCGCCGTCGCTGGACAGCGGGTCACATTCAGCAGTGATCATCACGCTGGGCGGCAGGCCTGAAAAATCGGTATCATGCAGGGGCGCGTAACGGGCATCGGCCTCGGGCGGCTCCCCTCCGGAACGGACCTTTTGGTAGAATTCCATATCCGCGACCGTAAGCTGGGGCGCATTGGCATGGCGGACATAGCTGCCCTGTTCCCGATCACCACCAAGGCCCGGATATATCAAAACCTGCCCCGTAATGCGCCCTGTGACGCGGCCACGCGTATGGTGCGCAACCGCCGCGGCAAGGTTGCCGCCCGCGCTGTCCCCTGCCAACACGATGGCCCCCGCGTGGCCCTCGGCAATTGCTTCGAACGCGCCGTAGGCGTCATTGAAACAGCCGGGAAACACGACCTCGGGGGCCAGCCCGTAGTCAACGGAAATCACGCGATATCCGGTGCGTGCGCAGATTTCGGCGCAGACATCATCGTGACTATCCAAGCCGCCGACAACGAACCCGCCACCGTGATAATAGACCACCGTCACATCTGTTGCGCCGACCTCGTAACGGCGACATGGGACGCCACCATATGGTGCGTCCCATGTTTGTACCCCGTCGGGGTGGGTTTGGTGAAAAGCAGCGCACATCTTGTTATAGACGGCGCGCTGGTCTTCGATTGTCAGCCCGACCGCGTCCGGTGGATAGAATTCATCGGACCGCTTCATGTAGGCCCAGATTTCTTCATCCAGCAGAACGCTATAGTCGGGGTCGGTCATGCAACGTCCCAGCCAAATGTGAACACATCCAACGCGCTGCCGACGTCTTCTTTGGATGCGCCATTCAGGGTGACCTGCGCCACCAAACCGCGTTTTTTGTCATCAACGACAGACGTGACCCGTGCGGTCGATCCAGCGGCTTCAAGCGTCTCGTTATAGATGCGGATGATCGCCATTTTGCGCAGGTCAGGCTTGAAAATCTTGCCAACAGCCGTCTTTGGCAATTCAGGCATGATCATCAAATGCTTGGGCTGTGCGGCGCGTTCATGCACCCTTTCCTTGCAGAAATCGAGCAGCTCTTGCTCGGTCACCGAAGCACCACCCACCAGTTCGACAAAGACGCATGGCACTTCGCCAGCGTGGGCGTCAGGCTGACCAATCGCACCGGCAAAGGCGACGGCATCGTGGCCCAGCAGTGATTCTTCGATCTCGGCGGGGTCGATGTTGTGACCACCGCGAATGATCAGGTCTTTGGCGCGGCCTGTGATCCACAGATATTTATCCGAATCCACCCTGCCCAGATCGCCCGTGCGCAGGTACTTGTCGAAATAATACAGGTCTTTGTTCTTATCCACCTCGGTATAGGTATTGCCCGCATAGACACCGGGGTTCGAGATGCAGATTTCACCAATCTCGTCGATGCCTGCCTCAACGGGGCCGCCATCTGTGCCTTTGATAATTTTCACATCCGTATAGGGGAAGGTGATGCCAATGCTGCCCACCTTGCGTACGCCGTCGGTCGGGTTCGACGACACAAGACAGGTCGCTTCGGTCAGACCGTAACCTTCGATCAGGGTGATGCCGGTTGCCTTTTCAAAGCGGCGGAACAGTTCCAGCGGCAATGGTGCAGACCCGGAAAACGCGGTTTTCACCGTCGAGATATCCGCATCAATCGGGCGCTGCATCTTGGCAGAGATCGCCGTGGGGACGGTGATGATAAAGGTGATTTTCCAGCGTTCCACCAACTTCCAGAAGTTATCGAACACGCCCTCGCCCCGGTACCCTTGTGGTGTTGGAAATACCACATGCGCGCCCGACGACACCGCAGCCATCAAGATCACATGACAGGCGAAAACGTGGAACAAAGGCAACGGGCACATGATGTTGTCGTCTTCGGTATAAAGCAGCGTGTGACCCAGCCAACCGTTGTACACCATGCCGGAATATTTGTGCTGCGCGACCTTGGGCATGCCCGTGGTGCCGCCCGTGTGGAAATAGAACGCCACGCGATCCTCTTGGGGATCGTCAAAGGTCAGTTCGGTGGGCTGTTTGGATATCGCCATGTTAAAATTCTGATAGGCCGCCTGATTGGTGACCGTCAGCTTGGGCCGGATCAAAGGGACAATCCACGACTTGGGCGCGGTCAGATAGCGGCACAGGTCTACTTCAAGCACATGCTTTACATTGGGGGCCAGTTTGACCGCAGCGGCGGTCTTTTCTGCCACGTCCGTCTTGGGGAAAGGCCGCAAGGTCACGACGACCTTGGCATTGGTTTCGCGCAGGATCGACCCGATCTGTTCCGCGTCAAGCAACGGGTTGATGGGGTTCGCGATACCGGCAACCGCACCGCCCAGCAGCGTGATGACCGTCTCATTACAGTTGGGCAGCACATACGCCACAACATCTGTCGGCCCCACACCAAGCGACCGGAACAGGTTCGCTGCACGTCCGACCTGCCCGCGCAGTTGCGCCCAATTCAGCGTCTCGGCGTGATCCTTCAACCCCGAGAAAAGCTGATAGCTGATCGCCTCATGGCTTGGAAATTTATCCGCCGTATTGCTCAGCAGGCCCCAAAGCGTTTTGGCAACGTCGCGGTCTTCCCACGGCATTTCCGCTTCGATTGCATTACGGTCTTCTATCCCGGCAAATGTCATAGTGTTCCTCCCCTCAGGTGCGGTTTGCCCGCATCCTGTTTTCTCCCTGGCTGCAACGATGATGGCTAATCGCGGGTTTCGCAAGCGTTTGAAGGGCGCGGAACGTTGCGTCAGGCACCAATTGCACGGGCCTGAACGCAAAAAAACGGCAGATAGGCTCTGCCGCTTTTATTTCAATCGACTTTACCCCCGAAAACTTTGGCGGTCGGGTCGCTTACTTGGCCGGAATACGCAACATCTGACCGGGATAGATTTTGTCGGGATGGGTCAACATGGGCTTGTTGGCTTCAAAGATTTCTTCGTAGCGCGCGCCATTGCCAAGGGTCTTGGCCGCGATGGCCCAAAGCGTGTCGCCCTTTTCAACGGTGTGGAACGTGCCGTCGCCGTCACCGCCTGCCATGTCTTCTTCTACTGCTGCAACACCTTCGACATTGCCCACGGCAAGGATGACTTTTTCTTTCATCTCTTGGCTCACTGCTGTGCCGGAAACCGTCACTTTGTCGCCAACGACCTGAATATCAAGACCTTCGGCATCAAGGCCAAGATCCTTCAATTCATCCAGCAGGGCAGCACCTGTTACTTCTTTTTCGTCACCGCCGCCAAATACTTTTTTGCCGGCGTCTTTCACGAAACTCCACAAACCCATGATATTCTCCTTTTGGATAAAATTGCGCGCAGTTAACGTTAACTAGCCGTAAAAGGGAAATTAACAAATGTTTTATTCGGCCGCCATACCGTCGGTAAACTGCAAGCGGGCCAACCGGGCATAAAGCCCGCCCTTGCCGACCAATTCGTCATGGGTGCCGGTGTCGATGATCTGTCCTGCTTCAAGAACCACAATGCGATCGGCCTTTTTCACGGTTGCCAGACGGTGTGCCACGATCAAGGTAGTGCGGTCCGCGCTCAGCTTGTCGACCGCAGCCTGTACCGCGCGCTCACTTTCGGCGTCCAGCGCGCTGGTCGCTTCGTCCAGCAGCAAAACCGGCGCATCGCGCAAGATCGCGCGGGCAATGGCAATACGCTGCTTTTGCCCCCCAGACAGCATCACACCGCGTTCCCCCAGATAGCTGTCATACCCGTCGGGCAACGCGCTGATGAAACCATGCGCTGCGGCGGCTTCGGCGGCGGCTTCGATTTGGGCGTCGGTCGCATCTGGCCGGCCAAAGCGGATGTTCTCGCGGGCCGAGGTTGCGAAAATTACCGGATCTTGCGGCACCAGCGCCACCGACCGGCGGAACTGGTCGCGCGCCATGTCGCGCAAGTCTATCCCGTCCAATGTGATGCGCCCAGACTGGGGGTCGTAAAACCGCAGGATCATCTGGATGATCGTTGTCTTGCCCGCCCCCGATGGCCCGACAAAGGCAACAGTTTCGCCAGGATTGATGGTCAGGTTAATGCCATCCAACGCTTGTTCAGCGGGGCGCGCAGGGTAACAAAACTTCACATTCTCAAAGGCGATCCGCCCGGCCACGGGGCTTGCCAGCACGGCGGCTTGCAGCGGATCTTTCACCGTGTCTTCGGTTTGCAGCAGCTCTACCAGACGTTCGGTGGCACCGGCTGCGCGCTGCAATTCGCCCCAAATTTCCGAAAGCGCAGCAACACCGCCCGCCACCATCACGGCATAGATGACGAACTGCACCAGCGCGCCGGGTGACATGTCACCTGCACGCACATCGCGCGCACCCATCCACAGCACGCCCACGACGCCTGCAAAAACCAAGAAGATCACAATGACCGTCATCAAGGCGCGGGTCTGGATCCGCCTGCGCGCCGCGTCATAGGATTCTTCCGTCATCTGCGCGAATTGCCCACGGCTGGCCGCTTCGTTGGTAAAGGCCTGCACCGTTTGGACGGCCCCTAAACTTTCCGAGGCATTGCCCGAGCTTGCCGCGATCCAATCCTGATTTTCGCGGCTGATCACCCGCAACTTGCGCCCAAGTACAAGGATCGGGATCACCACCGCAGGGACGATTAACAGCACCATCGCCGTCAGCTTGGCCGAGGTGAACAACATCAACACCAAGCCGCCGCTGAAAATCAGCATATTGCGCAGCGCAATCGATACCGACGATCCGATCACCGAAAGGATCAGTGTGGTATCTGTGGTAATCCGGCTCAGGACCTCTCCGGTCATTACTTTTTCATAGAACGCAGGGCTCATGCTGATCACGCGGTCAAACACCGCCTTGCGGATGTCGGCCACGACCCGTTCACCAAAGCGCGTCACCAAAGCATAGCGCAGCCCCGTCCCAACGGCGAGAAATCCAGCAATGGCCAAAGCTGCGATAAAATATTGGTCCAGCAGTTCTTCGCCACTGTTGAAATTGTCGATCACCCGCCGCACGGCAAGGGGCAACATCAGCGATATCATCGCCGTCACCATCAGCGCCAGAATCGCTGCAAACATCAACAGACGATAGGGTGCGATAAATGGCACCAATGCGCGCAGCGCCCCCAGCTCGCGCGACTTTTCGCGTTCTTCTTTTGACGGGGTGGGCGTGGGCGTGCGGGCCATGTGACTTCCTTTTAAAACTCATGTGTCATGACCCGCCCGCAGCATGGGGTCAAGACCTTGGGCCATGTCACTACTGCGTCAAACGATATCAGCTTGCTGTTTTATGGAGAGGTGTTGGAGCGGGCGGAGGGAATCGAACCCTCATCTTCAGTTTGGAAAACTGAGGTCTTAACCATTACACAACGCCCGCGTAACGGGTTCTCACCTATGACAGTGCAGATGTTTCGTCAAGAGCAATCAAGGCGTGAAACCCGTTCAAATGTCATGATCTGGTCCGGTCCGGTTTCGCCAGCGGCAAACTTTAGCGCGGGGTGTACTCTTGCGGGCCTGAAGGATTGCCCGTCCGGGTCCAAGTTCCGTGTTATAGGGTTCTTTCGGGCTGCCATATTGTTCAAAAGGCAGTATCTTTTCATCTGGCGGACCCACGGAATAGTGCCTGCGGCACATGCATTCGGTCTGCGGTAACAAGCATGCACTCTGCAATAGCGGCGCACGCAATACCCTTTGGCCTTGGTCCCCTAAAGCCGCCCCAACCGCCCCGGTATTCTTGCCCCGACTGCAACATTCCGCGCCATATCCCACGCCAGAACCTGATTGCTGGACAGGCACGGCAACCCTGTCAGCGCCTCGATCCGGTCGATGACACCAAGGGTCCTGAGGTTGGTACAGCTCAGAAAAATCGCCTCGGTGCCGCCCAGCCCCGCCAGATCGACTGCCGCATCAATGATGGATTGCGCGTCGATGCGGACGACCTTGTTTTCTTCGCTCTCGTCAAAGCTGCCGAAGGCAGGCGTGGTGATCCCCTGTCCCGCCAGTGCCGTCCGCAATTTCGCAGACACCTCGGCCACATAGGGCGACAGCAGGGCCAATCGCGAAATGCCCAATGCCCCGCAGGCCGCAACCAGCGCGGCGAGCGGGTTGGTGACATGGGGGGTGGCCACGCCATCGTGGATGAACCCCGCCACCCTGTCCGACCCGATTTCGGCAGACCCTGACGTACAGCCATAGCCGACACTGGCAAACCGCGTGGCCTTGGGCAACAGTGCCGCCGATGCGGTCAGATGCGCCGCCATCGCGGCCAGCGTTTCCGGCGTCACCTCGTCGCCACTGGGCACCCGGCTGACATAAAGCGCGGTTTCAAGCGGCAGCATCGCGCGCATGTCCCCCTCAAGGGTTTCATCCTCTTGCAAGACGATCAGGCCAAGAGCCGCATCCAGATCGGGGACGGTGGTATAGGGATAGGTCATGTCAGCGGCACCAATGCGCGGTCTGCGCGGGGGCTTAGGAAACGGCAGCCGGTTTCGGTGATTGCGATGTCTTCCTCGTGCACCATCATCCGACCGTTTCCTGTGTCTATGCCCGGTTCAAGCGTGATGACCATACCGGGGGCTAGCACGGTGTGATCGCTGGCAATCAGCGACAGCCCTTCGGTCAGCTGCATGCCCAAGCCGTGCCCCAGACGCCCCGCATCAGACCCGCCCGCGCCGCCGGTCACGATTTTATCCATCGCGTGAAACACCTGTGCGGCGGTGGTACCGGGGCGGGCAATATCGGCGGCAGCATCGACCGCGTCGATCAGGCGGGCATGGGCATCGCGGGCCACCTGCGATGCAGGGCCAACCGCAAAATTCCGGTCATAATCGCAAAAATACCCGTCGAATACCGCGCCCGTGTCCAGCATCAAAACATCGCCGCCCTTCAGCGGCTGGTCACTGGCAGGCGATATCACATCGCCATACCCGTCCGGCCCCGCGCCCCCCGCAAGATAGGGAACCCAATCCGCGCCCTCGGCCAGCAGCAAGCCCTGAAAGTCGCGAAACACTGCCGACAGCGCGCGCCCTTGCTGGGCGATCTGCGGCACGCGGGCAAAGGCGCGGCCTGCGATGGTGCAGGCGGTCTCGATCTTGGCGATCTCGGCGTCGGATTTCACCGCCCGCAACCGCGCGGTGATGCCGCCATCGCTAACCACCGTGCCCTTCAGCCCCGCCGTGATCCGCTGCCAATCGTCTTGCGGCGTGCGCAAATATGTTTCGGGCCCCGAGGGCAGGCCGATGCGGCCAGCGCCCGCGACTTCGTTCAGCGTATCGGTCAGCAGACTGACACCGTCGTCCATCGGCACGGGGGCACGCCATGTGCGAATATCGCTGACCCATGTTTGCCCCATCAGCGCCGCGCCGATCGACGGGATCACCGCGATCGGCAGGCCAGCGGCGGGCAACACCAGATACCAAGGGCGCGAGGGGCTTTCCCAAAAGCGGGTCAAGAACCCGGTGAAATACCGTATTTCCGCCTCGGTCGTCAGCAGCAGCGCAGACAGGCCATGTGCGGCCATCAGATCCTGCGCCTGTTTCAACCGCGCCTCGTATTCTGACCGCGCAAAGCCGCGCATCAGGTGGCTGGCCCTTCGCTTAGGACGGTCAGGATGATCGACTGTGCGCTGATGTCGAGTTCGGCCTTTTGCGCATCCGACAATGCCAGCAGCCCCGCGATCCCCGCCGCGCCAGAGGGGGTGGAGGCCAAGCCAGCGACCATCGCTGTGCCGGCACCCGCCTGCCCTTCTTCTTCGGTGATCAAGGCAAAGGCATCGGCGTCATGCGCCAGCCCTTTCAGCGCGATCAGCGACGGCATTTTGCAATCCAGCCGCCCCATGTCACTGACCGGTCCGGTGCTAAGGGTCGGCGCACCGGCCTTGATCGACCCGTGCAACGCCGCTGCCACATCCGGTTCTACCACGACAATGCACGGCCCATCGCCCCACGCCTGCCGTGCCAGCGCGGCGCAGGCGGCAGCCAATCCTCCGACACCGGCCTGCAAAAAGATATGCGTGGGCGGGGTGGGCATCTGGGCAATCGCCTCGGCCATCAGGACCAAATAACCCTCCATCAGGCGGTGCGGGCGGTCGGTGTAGCCCGGCCATGACCCGTCCGACAGCAAAGCCCAGCCATTTGCTTCGGCGGCGGTTTCGGCGGCGATCAGGCTCTCCTCATAGGTGGCCCCTTCACGCACCACCTGCGCGCCTTGTTCGGCCAGCCGCGCGGCAAAGCTTTGCGGGACGGTTTCGGCAATATAGACGACCGATTTCGCGCCAAACGCCTGCGCACCTGCGGCCACCGACATGCCGTGATTGCCCGCACTGGCCGTCACATAGGTGCGCCCGCGATGATCGCCGCGTTCCTTGTCGCAGGCGATGACATAGGCAGCGCCCAAGGCCTTGAAACTGCCCAGCCCCATGCGCCCGCGTTCATCCTTGACCCAGACCTGCGCGACGCCTGCTTCTACAGCGATGGCTTCGGCGTCCGTCAGCGGGGTTTGCGCGGCAACAGGGCAACGCGCGACCAGCTTTTGCGCGGCGGGGGCATCGACCGATGGCATTGGAATGGCGTCAAGACCGGTGACAGAGGCGGGGCGGGTACTGTGTAAAATTTCCATGCGCTATCGAACGGTTCAACTGCCCTCAGGTCAAGGATTCGTGCAGCAGTATCAGGAATCATCCGCACAAGGTGTGCCCGCCGCCGCCCACAGGTTAAGCGCCGCGACCATGTCATCCAATGTTCCCGGCGGGGTGCTGCGACCAGCCCCCGGCGCAAACCCCCACGCCACAAAAGGCGAGGTTTCCAGATGCGTGGCCAAGCCATCCATCGCAAAGCCGTCATTGGTGTCGGGGTTGCGCAGCTGCGCACAGACCTCGGTGCTGCTTTTACCCAGCCATGCCAACTCCTCAGGTGGCAGACGCCACGCATCGTCGATCATCGGCGGTGCGTGCGGGGTCGCATTGTTTGACTGCGCCGAAATATGGCAGGTCCGGCATGGCATGGTTTCAGCCCCGACGCGGCTGGTGTCTGCGTGCACATACATGCCGTGGGGTGCGTCCGCGCCATAGCTTAGCCCGCTCCACATCGGCACGCCGTCATCGCCCACGTGGCAATTTGTGCAGCGCGGATGCGATGCGACGGCATAGATTTCATCCCAAGCGGCAAGCCCGTCAGCACGGCTGGCTTGGTCTTGTGCGGCGGCGGGGGTGGCCAGCAGCAGGCCGATCACGAGGGCCCTCACACGAAATCAACCGATTTTGACAGCGGCAATTCACGAATACGCTTGCCGGTCGCGGCAAAGATCGCATTCGCCAATGCAGGTGCCGCAGGGGGCACGCCCGGTTCACCGATACCTTTGATCTTGTCACCGTTTTCAAGGCCCCGCACGATGATGTCAGGCGTCTGGTACAAGCGCATCCCCTCGTAGGCGTGGAAATTATCCTGTTGGGCGATGCCGTCCTGATAGGTCAGTTCGCAATTCATCGCATGGCCCAGACCAAAGATCACGGCCCCCTGCAGCTGTGCCTCAAAGTTCAGCGGGTCCAGCACGCGCCCCACATCGGCGGCGACGAAAACCTTGTCGATACGGATGCCTGCGTCGGTGCTGGTGACCTCGACCACCTCGGCCACGGGCACGCCGAATGCCAGCGTAAACGCCAGTCCGCGCCCGCGGTTGGGGCCCAGATCGCTGCCCCAATCCGACATTTCGCCAACCGCCTCAAGCACCTTGCGCGACGGGTCATGCCAGCACAGCCGCAGTCGTTCCGCCAGCGGATCGGCCCCCGCAGCATGGCACAGTTCATCCACAAAGCTTTCGTGCAGGAACCCGTTGCCCGACGCACCCACCGACCGCCATGAACTGATCGGCAGCATGGCGGGCGTGCGGTATCCGGTGACCCGATAGTTTGGAATGTGAAACGGCTGATCCCACGCCCCTGCCACAATTGCGACGTCAGGGCCAATCGCCGGCTGGCCCAACCGTGCAAGCGAGGATTCAGCGACCGACGGGGCCGCAATGGCCAGATCAAACGTATCCACCTGCCCGTCGCGCGTGCTGCCCATGGCGCGGGCTATGGCAAGGGGGCGGGGGAAATCATGGGTAAAGTCCTCTTCGCGCTGCCAGACCATCTTGATCGGCGTGTCGGGCAGTTGCATCGCGATCTCGACCGCTTGGGCGATGTAATCATCCTCGAGCCGCCGGCCAAAGCTGCCGCCCGACATCAGCACATGAACGTGAATATCATCTGCGTCCATCCCCGTAAGCTTGGCCGCATTGGCCTGAACGAAACGCGGGATTTGCGTGCCGGTCCAGATATCAAGACGGGTTTGGGTCAGCTTGACCACCACGCTCATGGGTTCAAGCGGGGCATGGGCCAGATAGGGAATACGGTATTCGGCATTGATGACTTGCGCCCCCTCAAGGGCTGCTGCTACGTCGCCTTCGTCCTTGAAACGGCTGTCTTGCATTTCATCGGTAAAGGACGCGGCGACGGCGGCAAATTGGTCAGCGCTATCCCCGATGTAGGGCGACGGCCCCCAGTCACATTCAACCGCCTGTGCTGCCTGAAACGCCCGCCACGTGTTGTCGGCCACGACAGCGATGCCACCTGTGATAGGCATCACCGCCTGCACGCCGCGCATGGTGCGGGCGGTTTCGGCGTCAAACCCGACCATGCCGCCGCCGATGGCAGGATTGGTGCGGGTCGTCGCGATCACCATGCCCTCCATCTGCATATCGATGCCATAGGTTTGGGTACCGGTGGATTTCGCAACCATATCAGTGCGCTTGATGGGTTTGCCAAGATACCGCCATTCGGACGGGTCACGCAGGGTGACATCCTGAACCGGCTCGATCTCGGCGGCGGCGGCGGCAAGGTCGATATACTCAAGCTTTAGGCCGTCGGGCAGAACGATACAGCCGTTTTCCGTGCTCAGTTGATCGCGCGGCAGGCCGGTCTGGGCCATCGCGGCCTTGATCAGTGTTTCGCGGGCGACGGCCCCCGCCATGCGCAGGCGGTCATACATGTCGGGCACCGTGGTTGACCCGCCGGTGATGTGCAGGCCCATCAGCTTGCCCATAACATCTGCGGCACCACGCCCGGTGCGCGCCAATAACGTGTCCGAGGTGGCAGCAATCGGCATGGCTTCGGCACCGACGACACCGTTGTAGTAAATCGCACTGGCAGGCCCCGGCGACAAGGTCGCGGTGGCGGGGTCGATGTCCAGTTCCTCAGCGATCAGATAGGCCTGCATCGACCAAGCGCCCTGCCCCACATCGGCGCGCGGCGTGATCAGGGTGACGCCATTGGCGTCGATAATAACATAGGGGGTGATCGCTGTCTGGCCCGGCCCAAGATCAGCCAACAGGGGGTTGGTCCCCTCGCGTTTGTACAAATATGTGCCAAAGGCCACGCCGCCTGCGATGGCCGCCGATCCGATCAAAAAGCTGCGTCGGGCGATGGTTTTCACGCATCCCATGTCAGACCCCCTTCAGCTTGGTTGCGGCGGTTTTAACCGCAGCGCGAATGCGCGGATAGGATCCGCAGCGGCACAGGTTGCCGCTCATTGCGGCATCAATCTGGTCATCGGTCGGTGTCGGGTTCAGGTCCAGAAACGACGCGGCCTGCATGATCTGGCCAGCCTGACAATAGCCGCATTGTGCGACCTGCAAGTCGATCCATGCCTCTTGCACCGCATGCAGTGCCGACGGCGTGCCCAGCCCTTCGATGGTTGTAATGTCGCCGTCAACGTCGCCTGCAGCCAGCTGGCATGACCGCACAGCGATGCCGTCCACATGCACGGTACACGCCCCGCATTGCGCAATACCGCAGCCATATTTCGGGCCGGTGATGCCCAATTCATCCCGAAGGACCCACAAAAGCGGCATGTCGTCTTCGATATCCACCTCGTGAGAAGTGCCGTTTACGGTCAGTTTCATCGGAACCCTCTGAATGTCTTGTGTTCAGGATACCATAATTTCATCCGGGGTAAACTTCGGTGTCGCCTTAGATGCAATGCCCTCGCGTTAGGTCGCGTTGAGCATCTATTCCAATCCAAGTTGCACTGTGCACCCAGAACCGGTCACTATGTGGATCAAACAGATGTCGATGCCGAATTACAGCAAGGAATAAGCCCTAGTAAAACTCTTTCCCCGGTTAGGATTTAGAATGTCGAACAGATGGAAAATACCTGAGTGGCTGGAGAAAGAGGTTCGAGCAAGAGACACGGTCTGTGTGTATTGCGGCACCCAGTTTAGCCCTGATAAGGAATCCCGAAAATCATGCGCAAGTTGGGAACATATCATCAACGACGCTACAATCATAACACGCGAAAACATTGCTCTTTGTTGTTGCAGTTGCAATGCCAGCAAGGGGTCTAAAGGTCTGTCTGCTTGGCTGAACTCTAACGGTTCGAAGCAGCGTGGCGTAAATCAGGACACGCTAGCGCCGGTGATCAAATCGGCAATCAGAAATGGCCAATAACGCCAGCAATCGCTTGACGCGCTCCAACATGAATTAAGGGTGCTTCCCAAAGACATACGCCGCCCCTTTACGGGACGGCGTTTGAGGTTTCCAACGGGTGGCGTTGGATCAGAATTCGACGACCGCGCGGATCGATTTACCCTCGTGCATGAGGTCGAATCCGTGGTTGATCTCGTCCAAGGTCAGCTTGTGGGTGATCATCGGGTCGATCTCGATCTTGCCGGACATGTACCAATCAACAATCTTTGGCACGTCAGTCCGCCCCTTGGCACCGCCGAACGCCGTGCCTTTCCAGACGCGACCGGTGACAAGCTGGAACGGACGGGTCGAGATTTCGGCACCCGCAGGGGCCACACCGATGATGATGCTTTCACCCCAGCCCTTGTGCGCCGCTTCCAACGCCTGGCGCATGACTTTGGTGTTGCCTGTCGCATCGAATGTGTAGTCGGCACCACCTTTGGTCAGCTCAACCAGATGGGCGACCAGATCGCCCTCGTTGTTGGTGGGGTTCACAAAATCGGTCATGCCGAAATAGCGGCCGGTTTCTTCCTTGTCGTCGTTCAGATCGACGCCGACGATCTGGTCTGCCCCGGCAAGGCGAAGACCTTGGATCACGTTCAGACCGATACCGCCCAGACCGAACACCACGCAGCGCGCCCCGATTTCGACCTTGGCCGTGTTGATCACAGCACCGATGCCGGTGGTGACGCCGCAGCCGATATAGCAGATCTTGTCAAAGGGCGCGTCCTTACGAACCTTGGCCAGCGCGATTTCGGGTATAACGGTGTGATTGGCGAAGGTAGAGCAGCCCATGTAGTGGTGGATCGGCGTTCCATCCAGCATCGAAAACCGCGTTGTCCCATCGGGCAGCAGGCCCTGCCCTTGGGTGACGCGGATCGCCTGACACAGGTTGGTCTTGCCCGACAGACAATATTCGCATTCGCGGCATTCAGGGGTGTAAAGCGGGATCACGTGATCGCCAACTTCGAGCGTGGTCACGCCTTCGCCGATTTCCAGCACGACGCCTGCGCCTTCGTGGCCGAGGATCGCGGGAAAGATACCTTCGGGATCGTCCCCCGAACGGGTGAATTCATCGGTGTGGCACAGGCCGGTGGCTTTGATTTCGATCAGGACTTCGCCCTTGCGGGGGCCTTCAAGGTTGACCTCCATAATTTCGAGAGGTTTGCCTGCGGCAACGGCGACAGCGGCGCGGGTTTTCATCATTGGGGTCATCCTTTTCCTAGTCGATGCAAAAGGACCACAACAGGCGTTCTTGTCAAGTAACGAGCGTTGATGGGGGCGCTGCCCCCGGGTCCCCGGGGCGGCCCCTCCCCCGGGATTTATTTCCATTTGGAATTCTAGCGGTTGGGGGTCACTGCGGGATGGCGCTGTGAAGGGCGGTGATCATTGCTGCTATTTCAGGGCTTTCGGGCAGGCCTGCGCGTTGACTGATGCCCACAGGTCCGGCCATCATCGGCGCGTTCAGTGACAAGCCGCGCAATGATCCGTTGCCGAGTTCTTCGGCCACGACGCCACGCGAGATGAACCAGATCGCATCCGTCTGAGCGAGAATTTGGCGGGCAAATGCGAGGGAGACTGTTTCAAATGCAGGTGCTATATCTTCCATCCCGATGCTGCGCAGGTAGGCACGTACCAGCGGCGCGATGACAGCCCCCGGCGGCGGCAGGATTAGCGGGAATTGCCCTGATGCCTCGGGATCAAAGCTGCCGTTGAGTGGGTGATCTGCGTGGACAACGGCAACCACGTCTTCGGAATAAAGCTGACGAAAGCTGAGCCCCTCCATCCGGTCGGGTTCGGCCATACGGCCCACGACAAGGTCAAGCCTGCCCTCGCGCAGTTGTGACAAAAGCAACCAGTTCGGACCGGTTGTGACACGGATCAGGCAATGGGGATGCGCGGCGTGAAAGCGGATGGTCGCCGCCGGCACCAGCCGCGTTGCCGCCGTGGGCAGCGCACCGATGGTCAGGCACGTCCGGGCCTGGCCGGTCGATTGCGCCTGGGTTTGCGCCCGCAGCAAGGTGGTCATGGCGGCCCCTGCCAGTTTTTGAAACTGCTGCCCCGCGTTGTTCAGCCGCAGGCCTCGGCCTGTCCTGTCAAAGAACTGTTGGCCCAAAATATCCTCGAGTTCGCGCAGGGTTTTGGAAACGGCGGGCTGGGTCACGCCCAATTGCCCCGCTGCCGCGACGATAGACCCGGCTTGGGCGATTTCCAGAAAGGTCGAGATGTGGCGCAGGCGCAGACGGGGGTCAATTTTCATAACCCATTGGTTATCTGTTTTGCCATAAATCTCAATATACTTGCGCTATGTGTTATGCGAAAAGCGGCATAAACCCAGACGGAGAATGCAATGTCAGAGAAATACGAGGCGGGCATGACGACCCGCCGCCACGTGCTTGGCGATGCCCATGTCGACCGCGCCGAAGCCGCGAAAACCGATTTTGACGCGCCCTTTCAGACACTTATCACCGAAGGGGCTTGGGGCACGGTGTGGTCCAGCGACAAGATCACCCTGCGCGAACGGTCGATGCTGACGCTGGCCCTGCTGGCTGCCACCGGAAACTTCGAAGAAATCCCCATGCACATCCGCGCCACCGCCAACACGGGGGCCAGCAAAACCGATGTGATGGAGGCGTTTCAGCACGTTGCCATTTATGCGGGGGTGCCAAAGGCGAACCATGCGCTTAAGCTGGCGAAACAAACCTATAAAGAAATGGGGGAGGACCTATGACCGACCAGAATGGTGCATTCTTTCACCGCGATCGCGACTGGCATCCGCCTGCGCTGACGCCAACCTATAAAACCAGCGTCGTGCGGTCACCGCAAAAGGCGCTGATCTCGATGAACACAACGCTCAGCGAACAGACCGGGCCGGTGTTCGGCCACTCTATGCTGGGCGACTTGGACAATGATCTGATCCTGAACTATGCCGCCGCGGGCGAGATGGCCATCGGTCAGCGCATCATCGTACATGGTCGCGTGCTGGACCAGAACGGGCGCGGCATTCCCGGTGTGCTGCTGGAATTCTGGCAGGCCAATGCCGGCGGGCGTTATCGTCACAAAAAAGAAGGGTATCTGGCCCCGCTTGACCCCAATTTTGGCGGCTGCGGGCGCACTGTGACAGATGAAAATGGCGGCTATAGCTTTCGCACCATTAAGCCCGGCCCCTATCCTTGGCCCAATGGTGTGAATGACTGGCGTCCGGCGCATATCCATTTCTCACTGTTTGGTAATGGCTTTGCACAGCGGCTGATCACCCAGATGTATTTCGAGGGCGACCCGCTGATCTGGAAATGTCCCATCGTGAAAACCATCCCGTCGCGCGCCGCGATCGAACAGTTGATCGCACCGCTGGATATGGAAAACACCGTGCCCATGGATGCGCGCGCTTATAAGTTCGATATGGTCTTGCGTGGCCGCAGATCGACCCTGTTTGAAAACCGACTGGAGGGCAACTGATGCAAGAGCTGAACCACCTACACGAAAGCCCCTCGCAGACTGCCGGGCCATATGTGCATATCGGTTGCGTGCCGAATTTCTGCGACATCAAAGGCGTCTACCCCCATGATCTGGGTGACACGATGGTCAATGCCGATACCAAGGGCGACCGGATTACCATCAAGGGCACCGTTTTTGATGGCACCGGCACACCGCTCAAGGATGCGATGGTCGAGATTTGGCAGGCCGACGCCGACGGGATCTATCCCAACAATGACCCGCGCGGTGCCGCAGACCCGAATTTCACCGGATGGGGCCGCAAGGCGGGCGATTATGACACCGGCGAATGGGTGTTTGACACGATCCGCCCCGGTGCTGCACCGTTTCCCGACGGTCGCATGATGGCACCGCATGTCAATTTATGGATCGTTGCGCGCGGCATAAATCTAGGGCTTAACACTCGGATGTATTTCCCCGATGCTGACAACAGTGCCGATCCGCTTTTGATGCGGATCGAACACCAAAACCGCGTGCAGACCCTGATCGCGGTACAAGAGACTGCGGGCGTGTACCGCTTTGATATTCACCTTCAGGGTGAGAAAGAGACGGTATTTCTAGATGTCTGATCCTTGTATTCTATGCGTTGCCATCACTGGCAGCGTCCCTACCAAAGCCGCGAATCCAAACGTGCCGATTTCAGTCGCCGAACAGGTGGAAAGCACCCACGAGGCGTTCGAAGCAGGTGCCAGCATCTGCCACGCCCATGTGCGCAACGACGATGAGACCCCATCGTCAGACCCCGAAAAATTCGCGGCGCTGAAAGAGGGCGTCGAGAAACATTGCCCCGGAATGATCATCCAGTTTTCAACCGGCGGCCGGTCGGGTGCGGGACAGGCGCGCGGGGGGATGTTACCGTTGCGGCCTGACATGGCGTCGCTGTCGGTCGGGTCGAACAACTTTCCGACCCGCGTCTACGAGAACCCGCCGGATCTGGTGGAATGGCTGTCCTCAGAGATGCGCAAATACGAGGTCGTGCCCGAGGTAGAAGCCTTTGACCTGAGCCACATTCTGCAAGCCATCCAGCACCACAAGGACGGCAAACTGTTCGGGCGGCTTTATGTGCAATTTGTCATGGGCGTGAAAAACGCGATGCCGGCCGATAAGGTCGTGTTCGATTTTTATGTTGAACAGCTTAAGGCGCGTGCGCCCGATGCGGCATGGTGTGCAGCGGGCATTGGCCCGAACCAGATCGTTGTCAACGAATGGGCGATTGCAGCGGGCGGCCATACCCGTGCGGGCCTAGAGGACAACGTGCGCCTTGACCGTGACACGCTGGCCCCGTCCAACGCAGCCCTGATCAAACGCGCCGCTGACTTATGCGAAAAATACGAACGCCCCGTTGCCACATGGCAGCAGGCGCGCGAGATTTTGCGCCTGCGCCCTGTCACCGTCTAAAGACCAACCTGTCCGCTGCGTCAGTTCAGACGCACGGGCAGGTTCAGCGGGCCGCGAAAGCCAAAGCCGGACCAGACAACGCTGGCCGGGTCCACCAGCTCCATATTGGGGAACCGGTCAAACAGCATCGGCAACATGATCTTGCCCACTGTGTGCCGCGAAATATGCGTGCCCATGCAGTGATGCGGCCCACTACCAAACGATTGGTGCGGTGCGGATTTACGGAAAATGTTGAACATATGCCCGTCCTCAAACACCTCTTCATCATGGTTGGCCGAGGCCTGGACCGTCATGACCACATCCCCCTTGGGAATGGTAAGCCCTCGAATTTCCGTATCCTCGACCGCCCTGCGTGAGCTGACCTGAATGGGCGCGACCCACCGCACGCCTTCCTCGAAGGCTGATCCCCAATCACCCGATGATTTCAGCGCATCCAGCTGATCGGGGTTGGTCAGCAGCCCGTAGAGGATCGTCAGCAAAGCATCGCGGGGTTCGTTGATCCCCCCGCCAATGGCGATTTTGATGTTCGCGATGATCTGGCTCATCTCGATGGGATCGTCGGCGTTGATCATCACAGACAGCGCGGACTGGTCCGGCGCGGTTTGCAAGATCGCGACCCTGCGCGCGATTTCCGTGTTCATGGCAACGTTGGCCTTTGCCACCCGCGCGAACGGTTCATCTGCCCAGCCGAAATTTCCGGCACCGTCGATCAGCGCCTGCGACCAGTGCTGCATATCCGCGTCGGATGCGTCCGGCAGGCCAAGGATTTCAGCCAGAATGCGCGCGGCCAAGGGACCTGCCAGCATCGGGAACAGATCAATCACCTGATCGCGTGGCAAACGGTCAAGGTAATCCGAGGCGTGTTTTTCATAGGATGGTGCCCATATCGTCTTGATGTTGCGGGCCGAAAACGTCGGCATCATCGCCATCCGTTCGCGCATATGCTCGGCACCGTCCTTGCGCATCAGGGTATGGGCCTCAAAGGCTTTTTCCATCGGCGTGTTAGGATCATTCGAGCTGAACAGCGCAGGGTTGTCCTTGACCGCGCGGGTGTCGGCGGCTTTGGTCAGCAAGGTCCGGTTCACGGATTTGACCCGCAAGACGGGGGATTGCGCGCGCAGGCGTTGATAGATCGGATAGGGATCGCGCGTCAGGTCGGCAATCGTGATCGCCTCGTCCAGCGGTGCTAATGGCATAGGTCCCCCTCCCAAGGTCACACATACACAAAGTGTTCTATGATCGAACGATAAGTGAAGCGGGACGCTTAGGCAATCAGCACGCGCCGGTCACAGAAAGATTTCTTCAAATGCCATCTCTGACTCGGCCTCGAGAACCTTGACCGCTTCGTCGATATCTTTTTCGCTTGGGTTCACCCAATCGGCATTCTCAATCAACCCCGCATCTTTTAGCGCTTGGGACGTCTTGGCAAAATCGATCAGCGCGTAAAGTTCGTTATACTGCACCTTTTCGCCGCTGCGAAACCAGAACCGCGTGCAGGCGTCCACGATTTCGGGTGTCACGCCCGCGAACCACTTAAGCTGAAGCTGGAAGTCTTCGAAAATTGTGCCGGGACGGCGCAGTAGAATTCCGATGCGGCATTCGGGCGGGATGACAAAAGCTGCCAGATGAAGCGCGGAATTGTCGGTCGATACGATGACCGACGCGCCTTTGTACCACGCCAATTGCGTCTCAAGATCATGAGCTTGCGGATGGAAAATCGTATAGCCCTCGGCTTCCATCTTGGCCTCGATGTAGTCTTCCATCAAGAACCGCCCGCGTTTGCGAAACAGGCCCGACCGCGTGATATAGATCTTGTCCGGTCCTGCGGGTTTGACGGTTTGGCGCAAACGGCGATCGGTGAAATCGCGCATTTCGGGGCAACCGACCATCAGCCCGCTGGTACCGAACCCCTGCGGCGCGATCACCAGACGTTCAATGCGGGTGGGTTTGTTAAAGGCGGTGTGGCGTGGCAAATCACCGAAACTGTCCGTGATATTCTTGACCATGCTCAGGCTGCGTTCGGGCCATGTCATTTGCTGTTTGGGGATAAACGCCAGCGCATCAATCGGGTCGTCAAACACATCGACCGCCCATAGCCGCGCAAGGGATTCGCACAGCGCATGACCGAAATGACCGTAAGACATGCCCGCATAAAGCATCGTACCTGCGACGGTGCGGTCGATCTGGTCCTCGGTCGGGCAGATCGGTTCAACCGTCGTGGGTTTGCCCCCCGACCGATAGGTCTGGGCATCTGCGCAATATTCACCGTCGGCGGTAAAGACACCGGCAGGGCGTGCCATGCCTTGGCGCTTGCCCTCGCCCCAAGGGACAATAACGGCATTTTCAACCACGCGAATTTCCCCGGCCAAGGGTTTTTCAGGGTCAAGGCGCAACGCCATAGTTCTCTCCATTCACGCTTTGAAGGGCTGTTTAGCCCTGACTGATCTGGGATTGCAATTTCTTATCGGACACCGGCCCGTCAATGCGGATAAAGGAAACCCCCAGACGGATGTCGGCACGGTCATTGCCGGTGATCCGGATCTCGGGCTGTGCAGGCCATGCGGACAGGTCCAGCTGGTACGCGTCGCTCCAGCCGCTGATCATGGTCACGCCGCCGTAAGCCACGTGAAATACAGCGGCACCTTCACCCGGTTCAATGGTGTTGTGACCGCTGCCGATATGGATGTGATCGTCGCCCCCGGCTGACCGCACGATGTTGCGCCCCGGTCCGGTGTGGATTTCCGATCCGCCCGGCCCGTCGCTGATGTCATCATTGCCCGGACCGCCGTAAATCTTGCTGCGCCCCTCGCCGCCGCGAATGACATCATCGCCAGCACCGCCATCAAGGATATCGCGACCATTGCCGCCATAAAGCGTGTCATTGCCTGCCCCGCCATAAAAGAGATGCACGTCCTTGCCGCGCCCCGATTTCGCGATCAGCATGTCGTTGCCCGCCCCGCCATGGAACGTCGCGCCGGCATATTTCGCACCGATCATCACATCGGCCCCGCGACTGCCCTGCACGCTGACGGCAACCCGTTCAGACGTCTCGAAATTCATCGGCGTGTCGGGGTGGGCAACGATGGCGATTTCCTTGCCCTCGCTGGCGTTTTGTTCTTTGCGCGATACGACCGTGGCGATGTGGATGTTCTCAATATAGGCGGGCATGTGCAGAACGTAATCATCCGGCCCCGCCATATACCACAGCGTGTCATTGCCGCCATCTTCGTCTTCGGTGATCTTTTCGGCATTGGCACCATAGGCCCAGTAATCATTATCGGCATTGCCGCCTGCCAGCACCACAGACCCGTCCAGCGCCATCATCGCATTGACCCCGCGCTGCGGGTTCTCGAACCCGCGCAGGTCCAGGCCAAGCTCAAGCGCATTATCAACCATGCAGGCGCGCAGGGCATCCAAGGGCGCGTCGGCCACGATATTTGTCGTCTCGCCGGGATCGGCGATCAGGTCGTAGATATGTTCTTCGCCGTTGGGATAACGGAAATAGCGGTAGCGGCTCAGGTCGGGTTCAGAGGATCGCACAGACAAAGTGCCAAAGACGCTTGTGACTGGTGACTTCTTGGTGTCGAACTGGCCGAAACTGTCATCAATCAGGGGCAACAAGCTTTGCGCCGAGGTCCAGTTGGGCCGGTAAGGCAGCCCGGCCAGATCCATGATCGTCTTGGGTACATTGTGCAGTGACACGGGCAGGTCGATGACGCGGCCCTGTTCCATCCGCGCATTCCAGACACCAAGGGGGACATGGGCGGCGCTGTCCCATTGGCTCATCTTGTGGAAACTGTCGTGGGTGCCAAGGTTAAAGCCGTTGTCCGACAGCAGC